>VGFA01000003.1 GCA_016869025.1 Armatimonadota bacterium
TCCCGGCGCACTGGCACAGTCCCCCGAAAATGCCCCGACAGGCAGCCGCCGCCACAACACCGCCTGAACGGCCCCGACGTGCGACAGGGCGCTGGCCTCTCCGGCTCCAAATTCCGAAACGGCTGCCCTGCGCTCCAAGGCCTTGCCTGGCCGTTAGGCGTTGTGGTAGCATTGCGGCGAAGACCGCTGCAGAACGCGTCCGGCTCTCCGCCGGCAGGCATGTCGTTGCGAGTGGGTGAGGTTGCCCGCTCGTTTTTCATGCGGCGGGGTGAGGAGACGGGTACGTGCGACACGCACCATGGAAGGACGAAGTCGAGCGCCTAGCCGCTTCGGTTGCGGGCCGGTGGGGGTACGTCCTGGCCGGCGTGGAGATCGTCGGGGAAGGGCGGCGCCCGCTAATCAGGGTCAGCGTGGAGGGGGAGGAACCCGTGACCGTGGATGCGTGCGCCAGGATTTCCGAGGAACTGGGGCGCGCGCTGGATCTGCACGACCCGATCCCGCACGCGTATGTTCTAGAAGTTGCGTCGCCGGGGCTGGACAGGCCGCTGCACGGAGAGGGCGACTTCCGCCGGTTCGCGGGGCGCAAGATCGAGCTCGAGACGCGCGAACCCGTGGATGGGCGCCGTCGGTGGAAGGGACGGCTGGCCGGGGTTGACGCCGGCAGCGTTGTTGTGGATGTGGAGAGCCAGTCGGTGCGGCTGCCGCTGGAGCAGGTCGCCTCGGCGCGGTTGGTCGTGGGGATGGAGGATCTTCGTCAAGATCTTGCCAAGGGGGGGCGCGGTAGGTCATGAACTTGGAGCTGCTGCGGGCGCTCGATCAGATCGAGGAAGAGAAGGGCATCGGCAAGGACGTCATCATAGACGCGATCGAGGCGGCCCTGCTGTCCGCATACAAGAAGAACTTCGGTGCCACCGCCCAGAGCATGCGCATCGAGATGGACCGCGCGACCGGTGAGATGCGGGCCTACCAGGTGCGCACCGTGGTGGAGGATGTTGACGACCCGACGCTGCAGATCGCGCTTGCACAGGTGCGTGAGTGGGACCCCACGGCCCAGGTGGGCGAGATGGTTGAGGTCGAGGTCACGCCCAAGGACTTCGGGCGCATCGCGGCGCAGACCGCCAAGCAGGTTGTCGTCCAGCGGCTCCGTGAAGCAGAACGGGAGATGGTCTACAAGGAGTTCCGCGACCGTGAGGGCGACATCGTCACCGGCATCGTGCAACGAATAGAGCGGAAGAACGTCTTCCTGGACCTCGGCCGCATCGAGGCCGTGCTGCCGCCCCCGGAGCAGATCCCGCGTGAGGGATACAGGCAGGGTGAGCGGGTGAAGGCCTACGTGGTCGAGGTGCGACAGGGCACAAGGGGTCCGCAGATCGTGGTCTCGCGCACCCACCCAGGACTGCTCAAGCGGCTGTTTGAGATAGAGGTGCCGGAGGTCTACGAGGGAATCGTGGAGATGAAGGCGATCGCTCGCGAGGCCGGCACGCGCAGCAAGATCGCGGTCGCGTCCCGGGATCGCAACGTGGACGCGGTGGGTGCCTGCGTCGGGCCGAAGGGATCGCGCGTGCAGGCGATCGTGGACGAGCTCCGCGGCGAGAAGATAGACATCGTCGCCTGGAGCCCAGACCTCGCGCAGTTCGCCGCGGCCGCGCTCAGCCCTGCCAGGGTGGTGCGGGTTGAGATCTCCGAGCCGACCAAGACGGCGCTTGTGATCGTTCAGGACCACCAGTTGTCGCTTGCCATCGGACGCGAGGGCCAGAACGCGCGGCTGGCGGCCAAGCTGACCGGCTGGCGCATTGACATCAAGAACGAGACGCAGATCAGGGAGATCGAGGCGCAGAAGATCTTCGTGGATCTCCCTGAGGAAGAGCCGGTCCTGGCCGAGACAGCCGCCGCCCCTGTCGCCGCGGACGAGCCACCGGCATAGCGGGCGGGCAGGACAGATGTCACCGGCCAGGCACGTGCCACAGCGCCAATGCGTTGCCTGCCGGCAGGTGCGACCGAAGCGTGAACTGGTACGGGTAGTGCGCACGCCTGCGGGGGAGGTGCGCGTGGACTTGACGGGAAAGGTGTCTGGGCGCGGGGCGTACATCTGTCCGAATACCGCCTGTGCCGAGACAGCGGTGCGGGAGCGCCGGCTGCAGCATGCGCTCGAGATAGCAGTCCCTGAGGCGATCGTCGAGGAGCTGCGCGCGGCGGCTGACCGCGGCGCGCAGCTCCCGGGTCGGGGTTAGAGGAGGCCGCTGGATGCGGGTGTACGAACTGGCAAAGGAACTGGGGCTGAGCACCAAAGAGCTAGTGGATGTGCTGGCGATGCTAAAGGTGCCGGTCAAGAGCCACAGCAGCAGCCTGAGCGTGGTGGCCGAACAGCGCGTCCGGGTGCACATTGCTGCCACGCGGCCCTCCAAGGGGAAGAAGCAGGCCGCCTCTCCCGCCGCCGCAGCGCCGCCACCGCCTGTCGTGATCCGGCCCGAGACCAAGACCCCAACCGGGGAGCGGATACTGGGCATGCGGAAGATTGTGCCTCCCCCGCAGCCGGTGGTAGAGCCGGTCGCGCCTCCCGAGGCGCCAGCGGTGCCGCAGCCCCAGGCAGTGCCTGAACTCCGTCCGGCTGCCGCGGCCCCCGCAGCTCCCGCAGCCGCCGCAATCCCCGTTAGCCCAGTGGCCCCCGCTGCTCCGGCAGATGTCGTGATTGCCGCCGCAGCCCCTGCCGCAGCGGTGACGCCCGCACCAGTTCCGCATGCGGCCGCGGGCGTCGTCGAGGCGCCTCCTGCGCCGCCTAAGGTTGTCCCGTCGCCTCCGCGGCCGAGGGAGGTCAAGATCGAGCCGGTCAGGCCGCCCAAGCGAGAAATCGTCAAGGAGGCGCCACGCGAGCCGGCCGGTCGCGGTGCGCCTCCTCCGCCGATAGTCCTCCCGCCGAGGGTTCCGGACACGGGTGACAGGCGCCGCCCGCCCGCGGGTCCTGGCAAACCGCCCGGCAAGCCCGCGATTCAGCCTCGCCGGCCCGTGTTCCGCCTGCCCCGTCGCAGGCGACGCGTGCGGGCGCGTCCGGTCGAGATCACCGCGGTGGAGGCGGTTCTCCCGGTCACGGCGGAGATCGAGTTGACAGGTCCGATCAGCGTGGGCGAACTCGCGTCGCGGCTGAACGTTGCACCTGGTGAGATCGTGCGGCGTATGCTCGACCAGGGCGTTCTGGCCGGGATCAACCAACAGATCCCGGCGGACATGGCCACCCAGGTCGCCGAGTCGCTAGGCACCGTTGTGCACCGGCCGCGGCCGGTGCCGGCAGCGCAGCAGGCGGTGCAGAAGATCAATCGGATGGTCGTGGCCGCAGGTGAGGGTGCCGTCGCCAGACCGCCCGTGGTCACGGTCATGGGGCACGTTGACCATGGGAAGACGACGCTTCTCGATGCGATCCGCCAGACCCGAGTCGCGGAGGCGGAGTTCGGAGGAATCACGCAGCACATCGGGGCTTCTGTGGTACAGTCCGGCGGCCGGGAAGTGGTGTTCATTGACACGCCGGGGCACGCTGCCTTCACATCCTTGCGCGCGCGCGGCGCGCAGGTGACCGATGTGGCGGTGCTGGTTGTGGCGGCCGACGACGGCGTCATGCCCCAGACCGTCGAGGCGGTCAACCATGCCAGGGCGGCAGGAGTGCCCATAGTGGTGGCCATCAACAAGATGGACCTGCCCCAGGCCAATCCCGACCGCGTCAAGCAGGGGCTTGCCGACCTGGGTCTGGTGCCGGAGGAGTGGGGCGGAGACACGATCATGGTGCCGGTGTCCGCCCGACAGAAGACCGGGCTGGACCATCTGATCGAGATGATATTGCTTGTGAGCGAACTCCAGGATCTGCGCGCCGACGTGGACTGCTCCGCGCGCGGGACGATCATCGAGGCCCGCCTGGACCGGGGCCGGGGACCTGTGGCGACTGTTCTCATACAGGAAGGACGCCTGCGGGTTGGAGACGCCGTTGTTGCCGGGGAGACCCACGGCCGCGTCCGAGCCATGATGGATGCGCGGGGCGCCCGGATGGATCAAGCGACGCCCTCGACGCCCGTAGAGGTCCTGGGGCTCGTGGAAGTCCCCCAGGCCGGCGACCTCCTGGAAGCGATGCGCGACGAGCGGATCGCGCGGGCAACGGCGGAGGAGCGTCGGGATCGCCGTCGCGCATCCGAGCAGGCCGCGGCGCATCCCGGGGTGGTCGCACCGCCAGGGGAGGGGCCTAAGGAGTTGCGCGTCATCATCAAGGGCGACGCGCACGGGTCGGTCGAGGCACTTCAGGCGGCCGTTCCCAAGCTATCCGGGCCTGAGGTGAAGGTTACCGTCCTGCACGCGGCGGTCGGCAACGTGACCGAATCGGACATCATGCTGGCCTCGGCCAGCCGGGCCGTTGTTGTAGGGTTCAACGTGAGGCCCGAAGCCCAGGTGCGGCGGATCGCCGAGGAAGAGCGCGTGGACCTGCGCGTGTACCGTGTGATCTACGAGGCGCTTGACGACCTGGCGGCCGTGCAGAAGGGCCTGCTCGCGCCGAAGGTCCTAGAGGTAGTCCTGGGGCAGGCCGAGGTGAGGCAGGTGTTCACCATCTCTCGCCTGGGGGTGGTCGCCGGGTCGTACGTGACAGGGGGTCGCGTCGTGCGCGGCGCGAAGGCCCGGATCGTCCGGGACGGCGTCGTGGTGTACGATGGGCGGATCGGCTCGTTGCGCCGGTTCAAGGAGGACGTTCGCGAGGTGTCCGACGGGTTCGAGTGCGGCATCGGTCTGGAACGCTTCAACGACGTCAAGGAAGGCGATCTGGTTGAGGCGTATGAGGTGCAGGAAGTACCCGCGTAGAAGTCCGCGGGAAGGGCTTGGAGGATGGGCAGATCATCGTCGGCGTCGTCCGCGTTGAACTGAGCCTGCCAGGCGCAAGAGGGCTGAAGGACAAGCGCCGTCTGGTCACGGGATTGATTGAAAGGGCGCAGAACCGGTTTCGTGTCTGCGCCGCCGAGGTGGACCACCAGGACAACTGGCGACGCGCGACCGTTGCGTTCGCCTGTCTTTCGACCTCCACGAGCCACGCGCACGCAGTCCTGGCCAAGGTGGCCGATTTCGTCGAGCGCCAGGCGGACCTGGTCGTGATGGAGTTCCAGGTCGAAATCCGGTGATGGAGCAGGAGACAATGGCTGGCACCCGCGCCCAACGGCTTGCCGAGGTGATTCGAACCGAGGCCAGCGACATTATCCGGCAGGGCCTCAAGGACCCGCGCATCGGGTTCATTTCCATAACCGACGTGGTGGTCAGCGGGGACCTTCGTCACGCCAAGATATTCGTGAGCGTGCTCGGTGACCAGGAGGCCAAGCAGCGGACGATGGCAGGGTTGAATCGGGCAACGGGGTACGTCCGCTCCCAGCTGGGCGCCAGGCTGGCGATGCGGTTCGTGCCGGAGATCCTCTTCCGCCTCGACGAGTCCATCGAGCGCGGGGCCCGCGTGTCGTCCCTGCTGCGTGAAGTTGACCAGGAGGGAGCGCGTGGACCCTCGGGAGACCATAGCCCGGACGCTTAGGACCAGCGGCCGGGTGCTGATCGTCTGTCACCTGGACCCCGACGGTGACTGCTTGGGCGCCGGCCTTGCGCTGGCCGGCGCGCTAGAGAAGATCGGCGTGGACGCGACGGTCGCGTGCGAGGACGGCGTACCCGACTCCCTCGCGTTTTTGCCCGGTGCGAGCAGGGTGGTCAGGGGCGTTCCCGACGACGTGAGGATTCCTGTCGCGGTCGCGCTGGAGTGCAGTAGCCCGGATCGGGCCGGGTGTCTGGCGCCGGTCCTGGAACGCGCCGGGACTCTGGTCGCCATTGACCATCACAGCGAGTCCCCCTTGGATGCCCAGTTGACTTACTGGGATCCGAAGGCCTCGGCGGTTGGCGAGCTGGTCATGGATCTGATTGCATCCATGGGAGTGAGCGTTGATCGTAAGATCGCCACCTGCCTGCTGGCGGCCCTGGTGACGGATACGGGCGTCTTCCGGTTCGCCAACACGACGCCCCGCGCGCTTCGGCTGGCCGCGGAGTTGATGGAACTGGGAGCGAGCCTCGGGGAGATTGTGCGCGCGGTCTACGAGCAACAGCCCGCGCCCGCTGTGCGGCTCCTGGGCCACGCCCTGGCTGCTGTCCAGCACTACGAGGGCGGCGCGATAGCCATGACCATCGTAACACCGGCGATGCTGGCCGCTGCCGGTGCCAGGTCGGATGACGTTGCGGGAATCGCCGCTGTGCTTCGAACGATCTCGGGCGTTCGGCTGGCCGTTGTGCTGGAAGATCGGGGGAACTCCGTTCGGGTTTCGCTTCGGGCCAGGGACGGTGTGCGCGCCGACCTCATGGCCCGTGCACTGGGTGGCGGAGGACACGCCGGAGCAGCCGGAGCCCAGATGAGTTGCACCATCGAGGAAGCCGCACCACGCGTACGCTCGGCGGCGTCACGCGCGATCCATTCGGTGGAGAATGACGCGTAGACCCCTGACGCCGGACCCGGCCCACATCTCCGGGGCGGTCAACGTGCTCAAGCCGCCTGGGATGACCTCGCACGACATGGTTGACGCGCTGCGGCGGCTCACCGGGGTGCGCAGGATCGGGCACACCGGAACACTCGACCCCGGCGCCTCAGGTGTGCTCGTGCTCTGCGTGGGCCGGGCAACGCGCATCGCCGAGTTTCTGTCGGACCAGCCCAAGGGCTATCGCGCCGAGTTCACCTTCGGCGTTGAGACCGATTCCGGCGACGCGTACGGTGCAGTGGTGGGCGGGAGCGATGCTTCTGGCCTAACCGCAAGTACGCTGGGGAAGGCGCTGACGGAGTTCGTGGGCGCGATCCAGCAGGTCCCACCCATGGTCTCGGCTGTGCGCAGATCAGGGCGCAGACTCTACGAGCATGCCAGGCGCGGGGAGGTCGTGGAGGTCGCTCCCCGCCAGGTCACGGTTTTCGAGATTCGCCTGCTGGAGTTCGTCCCCGGGCCCCGTGCTACCGCGCTGGTGCAGGTGGAGTGCTCCAAGGGAACCTACATTCGGGCTCTGGCCAGCGATCTGGGCAGGCGGCTGGGCGTAGGCGGGCACGCTTCCTTCGTGTTGCGCACGCGCGTCGGTCGCTTCACACTCGACTCCAGCCTCACGCTGGAGGAGCTCTCCGGGGCCGAGGATCTGGCGCGCCTTCTGGTGCCGCCTGATGAGGCCCTGAATCACCTGCCCGTGGTGGATCTCACAGCACTTCAACGCCGCCAGGTATTGGATGGTATGGCGATCCCGTTGTTCCAGATCCCCGGGTGGGCAAGTTTGCCAGCGGACCTGCCGATCCGCCTCCGTGACGAGCGGGGTCTGGTGGCCGTGGGCCGCGTGGAGGCCGGGCGTCTGCTTCCGTCTCGCGTTCTCAGAGGGACAGGCGCGCGATGAACGTTGTACGCGGGCTGGAGGATCTGCCTTCGGATACCGGGCCGGCCGCCGTGGCCCTGGGGACATTCGACGGGCTCCACCTGGGACACCGGGCGGTGGTTGCCGCGCTGCGGTCGGCTGCCGCGCGTGGAGGCCTGCGGTCCGTGGCCACCACGTTTGATCCTCACCCCCTGACTGTGGTCGCGCCGCCGGACCAGCCCTTCCTGCTGACAACGATCGAGGAACGGACCGATCTGTTCGCCCCCCTGGGGATTGACACG
Source organism: Armatimonadota bacterium (assembly GCA_016869025.1). NCBI lineage: Bacteria > Bacillati > Armatimonadota > Armatimonadota bacterium. The sequence continues at coordinate 7,674 of VGFA01000003.1, forward strand.
CTGCTGATCGTACGGTTCGACGCGGGATTGCGCGAGGTTTCGGCCGCTGGCTGGCTGGAGATGCTGTCCGGCCGGCTCCGGGCTCGCGAGATGGTTGTGTCCTCCAACCATGCCTTCGGCCGCGGTCGCGAGGGCAACATCGCAATGCTCCAGGGGTGGGCCGGTGCTCGGGGGATTGGTGTGACGGTCGTGCCGGCTGTGCACAACGGCGGAGCGGTCATCAGCAGCAGCGGGATCCGCGAGCGTCTTCGGGTCGGAGACGTCAGGACCGCTGCCCAATGGCTGGGCCGCTGGTACACGGTCCGGGGAGAGGTCGTTGCAGGCGACGGACGCGGCCGGGTCCTGGGAGTGCCCACGGCCAACCTCCAGATCAGCCCGCAGAAGGTGGTGCCGTGCCCGGGAGTCTATGCCGCCTATGCCACCGTAACCGGCCAGATTCACATGGCCGCGGTTAACATCGGCGTGCGGCCGACGTTCGGCGCCGGACCGCAGACGATGGAGGCGCACCTGCTGGATGCGGACCAGGACCTCTACGGGCAGACGGTTGATGTGGCGTTCGTCTCCAGGCTTCGAGATGAGCGGCGATTCCCGGACCGCGAGACCCTAGAGGTCCGGATGGCAGAGGATCTCATTGCCGTTAGGGCATGCCTGGAGAGTACAGGTAGCGGTGCGGACGGGTGAGGGCGAAAGGGTTTGCGCCCCTGGAGACGGTGTGCTACGATTGCTCTGACCCCGGCGGGGAGGCGCGTTGCTCCGACGCCCTCCCGGCCGCGGGCGTTCGTCATCTTGACATCCCGCCCGTGCGGGATTGAGGAGAGCAAAGATGCTTAAGCGTGAGGCCAAGCAGGGAATCCTCGGTAAGTACCGGCGACACAACGAGGACACAGGATCACCCGAGGTGCAGATCGCGTTGCTCACCGAACGGATCAATCACCTCGCCGGGCACCTCAAGAATCACGCAAAGGATTTCCACTCACGACGGGGCCTGCTGAAGATGGTGGGGCAGCGCCGGCGGCTGCTTGCTTATCTCGAGAGGGCCGACATCGCCGCCTACCGGCGAATTGTGGAATCGCTGGACCTGCGGCGCTGACTCCGGGCTGCCACGCGCGCCCGGGACCCAGCACGATTCACGGGAACCAGCACGATACTACCCTAGTCCGTGTGGGAAGGATGGGATATCCTCATGAACCTTGCAGCGTTGGTCCGCCGCGCTGAGGCCGAGATCGGCACTGGCCGGATGGTGTTTGAAACCGGCCTGCTGGCAAAGCAGGCTTCCGGGGCCGTTACGGTAACGTGCGGCGAGACAGTCGTCCTTGTGACCGCGACGATGTCGGACACCCCGAGGGAAGGGATAGACTTCTTCCCTCTGACGTGCGATTTCGAGGAAAAGATGTACGCCGCCGGGAAGATCCCTGGCGGCTTCTTCAAGCGGGAAGGGCGCCCGGGCGAGAGGGCGATCTTGACCTCCCGCCTCATTGACCGGCCGATCCGTCCGCTGTTTCCCAAGGGATTCCGCAATGACGTCCAGATCGTTGCCACCGTGCTCTCCACCGATCAGGAGAACGACCCGGGCATCGCCGCGGTGAACGGCGCGTCCGCTGCGCTGGTTCTGTCCGGGATCCCGTTCGGAGGGCCCATTGGTGCGGTAAGGATGGGCCTGATCGAGGGCGATCTCGTGGTGAACCCTACCCTTCGCCAGGTGGAGGAGCAGAGCCGTCTCGACCTGGTCGTAGCCGGGACCGAAGACGCCATCATCATGGTTGAGGCCGGTGCCGACGAAGTACCCGAATCACGGTTGATCGAGGCGATCGCGCGGGCGCACTCCGAGATTCGCCGCATCGTGGCCGCGCAGCGCGAGCTGGCGGCCGCAGCCGGCAAGCCCGCACGCGTCCCATCGCTGGTGAAGCACGATCCGGCGATGGAGGACGCGGTTCGCAGCGCGGCCCTGCCACTTGTGCTCCAGGCCCTGGCCAGCCCCGAGAAGCTGGCGCGAGAGGACGCGCTGCGTGCCGTGGAGACGGAGGTGGCCGCGAAGATCGGCGAGCAGTTACCGTCTGCCGCCGGAGCGATCGGCGAAATCATCTCCTCCGTCGCAAAGGAAGCGGTCAGGCGCAGGATTCTCGAGGATGGAGTCCGGCCGGACGGCCGTGGAACAAAGGAGATCCGGCCGCTGGCATGCGTAGTGGGCCTGCTGCCCCGCGCGCACGGGTCTGGGCTGTTCCAGAGGGGGCAGACCCAGGTCCTCGCGATTGCTACGCTGGGAACGGGTGACGACAGGCAGCGGTTGGATGACATAGGCATACGCGAAGAGAAGCGCTACATGCACCACTACTCGTTCCCACCGTTCTCCGTGGGTGAAGCCCGTCCGCTGCGCAGCCCCGGCCGCCGCGAGGTCGGGCACGGTGCCCTGGCCGAGCGGGCGCTGGAACGAATGATCCCTGATCAGGAGCAGTTCCCCTACGTGATCCGCGTGGTTTCCGAGGTCCTGGAATCGAACGGAAGCACGTCCATGGCTGCGGTGTGCGCTTCTACCCTGTCGCTGATGGACGCGGGCGTTCCCATCCGGGCCGCCGTGGGCGGGATTGCCATGGGGCTAATCTCAGGGACCGATGGCAAGTATGCCATCCTCACCGACATCCAGGGCATCGAGGATGCCATGGGCGACATGGACTTCAAGGTCGCAGGCACGCGCGAGGGCGTTACCGCGCTCCAGATGGACGTCAAGACATCCGGGCTCCGACAGGGCGTGCTGACCGAGGCGTTGGAGCAGGCACGGGAAGCCCGGCTCACGATCCTGGACGCCATGTCCAACGCCCTGCCCGCCCCCCGTGTCACGCTGTCGGCTCATGCCCCGCGCATCCTCACGCTGCAGATCAACCCCGAGAAGATCCGCGAGATCATCGGTCCTGGAGGCAAGGTGATCAACAAGATCACCGCGGATACAGGGGCCAAGATAGACATCGAGCAGGATGGGCGTGTATTCATCGCCTCGGTAAACGAGGACGCGGCCCGGCGCGCCATGGCCATGATCGAGGGCATCGTCCGCGAGGTGCAGGTGGGAGAGACCTACCAGGGCCGCGTTACGCGGGTGTTGAACTTCGGGGCGTTCGTCGAGCTGCTGCCCGGCAAGGAAGGCCTGGTGCACATCTCTGAACTATCCTACGGCCGTGTCAACAAGGTCGAGGACGTGGTCAAGGTGGGCGATGAGCTCCAGGTGAAGGTGAAGGAGATTGACAGTCTGGGTCGCGTCAACCTTACGCACCGCGGTACGCAGCCTCCCCCGGAAGGATGGGAGGAGGAGGCCGACGAGCCCCAGCCAGCCGACGTAGAGCACAGGCCGCGATCACCCCGTCCGCGTCCAGGTGACGCCCGCGGCGGGCGCCCGCCGCGACGGCGCGATGGCAGCGGCAGGCCTCCCCGCAGGCCGCATCCGTAACCGAACCGCGGCAGGCCTCGATGGATCCGACGCATAGGTCGGTGCTGCCTAACGGCATTCGGGTATTGACCGAGGCCATGCCGCAGGTTCGCACCGCGGCGATTGGCCTGTGGATCGGGGCCGGGTCACGGTACGAGGCCGCTGAGGTCCACGGCGTTTCGCACTTCCTAGAACACCTGTTCTTCAAGGGCACGCGCGGCCGGTCTGCTCTGGCAATCGCCCAGGCGGTGGACGCGCTGGGCGGCCAGATGAACGCCTTCACCGACAAGGAGCACACCTGCATCTATGTGAAGGTGCTGGCGGATCACCTTCCACCGATCGTGGAGTTGATGGCGGACATGCTGCTCAACTCCTCGTTCGATCCCGTCGCCATCGAGCGAGAGCGGCAGGTCATCACGGAAGAGCTCAAGATGTACGAGGATTCGCCGGACGCGATGGTGCAGGACCTGATCGCTCAGACGATCTGGAACGGGCACCCGCTCGGCAGGCCGGTCATCGGGACGCGCAGGACCGTTTCCCGTCTGAAGCGCGCCGACTTCGTTCGGTACGTCGAGGAGCGCTACAGACCCGACAACGTCCTCGTGGCTGTTGCAGGGGACGTTGAACACCGGGCGGCCACGGAGCTCATCGCGCGCCACCTCGGGCAGTGGGACGGCCGAACGGTCACGCAGGAGACTCTCCGTCCCTCGCTGACGCCGGCGGTAACCATCCGATCGAAGGAGATTGAGCAGGTGCATCTCTGCGTCGCCACGCGAGGCTGCTCGGCGGCCGACGAGGACAGGTACGTGCTGGCAGTGCTCGACAACCTGCTTGGTGGAGGGATGAGCAGCCGCCTCTTCCAGGAGATCAGGGAGAAGCGCGGACTCGTGTACAGCATCGCGTCGTATCCGGCCTCGTACCGGGAGGGCGGGCTCTCGGTCGTATACGCGGCCATGAGTCCCAAGAACGGCCCTGAGGTCGTGCGCCTCATCATGGAGGAGATCGCGGCGCTGTCCGATCCTCTTGACGAGGCCGAGCTGCAGCGCGCAAAGGAGTCGCTCAAGGGCAGCGTCATGCTCCCGCTCGAGAGCACCAGCGGCCGGATGAACAAGCTGGCGGGCTCAGAGCTCTACCACAGCCGGCAGATAGACCTGGACGAGATCCTGGGGCGCATAGACGCGGTGGACGGGGCCGCGGTGCAACGCATGGCAGCCGAGATCTTCACGCCCGACCAGATGGCGATGGCCGCCATAGGGCCGTTCGGGGTGCACGGCACCCCGCGCGCGCCGCTGGAACGTGCCTTCGACCGGTCGGTGGGCATCCTGGCAACCCGGCAATAGGAGCCCGGAACCCCGTCTCAGAAACTAGGGCGCCGCCTGAAAGGGAATTCCTGCTGGCGGCGTCGAACGCCTCCCGTCATGGATACGATCCGTGTTGCCGTCAGTGGTGCTGCCGGTCGTATGGGCCGGACCGCGATCCGCGCCATCGCTCGCGAGCCGGATATGGTCCTGGTTGGCGCCCTGGAGCGCGACCAGGCAATCGGGCAAGATGCCGGAGAGCAGGCCGGCTCCAGGCACCTGGGTGTCACGGTAACCGACTCCGTGGAAGCCATCATCGCCGCGGGCCCGGACGTGCTGGTGGAGTTCGCACCGGGGCGGGTGGCCGCAGATCACGCCCGCGCAGCAATCGAGGCCGGCATCCGGCCGGTCGTGGGAAGCACCGGGATCCCTGCGAGCGACATCGAGCTCCTGGGCGAACTGGCGGCCCAGAGCAAGATCGGTGCCGTGATCGCTCCCAACTTCGCGATCGGCGCGGTCCTGATGATAGAGTTTGCCCGGCTTGCCGCGCCCCACCTTCAACAGGTGGAAATCATCGAACTACACCACGACCGCAAGCGCGACGCGCCCTCGGGCACCGCGGAGAAGACCGCGCGCGCCATCGCATCGGTCCGGGCCGAATCCCCGGCCACCGCGTTGCCGGCCGCTGCCCCATCCGGGGAGGAACTCGTTACCGGCGCGCGGGGCGGCGTAGTCGAAGGGGTCCGCGTGCACAGCGTACGTCTGCCCGGCCTGGTCGCGCACCAGGAGGTCATCTTCGGTGGCCCTGGCCAGGTCCTCACGATCCGGCACGACTCCACGAGCGAGGAGTCGTTCATGCCCGGGCTGCTGCTGGCGGTCCGCCGCGTGCCCGAGCTGAGCGGCCTGGTCTACGGACTGGAGCACCTGCTAGGATTGCGCTAGTCAACCGGAGGGGCAGTGATGGTCGGCGGACTTCGTGTTGCGGTGATCGGCGCCACCGGCGTTGTGGGCGGCGCGATGGTCCGGATTCTAGAGGAGCGGGGATTCCCCACCGCCTCGCTGCGGCTGTTTGCCACTGCCCGGTCCGCCGGCCGGACCGTGGTCTTTCGCGGCAGGGCGGTCCCGGTCGAGGAGACCGGCGACGGCGTGCTGGAGTCGGATCTAGTGCTGTTTGCCGGAGGCGACGACGCCAGCCGGCGCCTGGCGTGGGCGGTGGCCGAAGCCGGTGGGGTCGCGGTGGACAACTCATCCACGTGGCGAATGGATCCCAGGGTGCCCCTCGTTGTCCCGGAGGTCAACGCCGGCGCGCTGCGCGGGCACCAGGGTGTGATCGCCAACCCGAACTGCGTCGCTGCGGCCCTGGTCATGGCGCTGAAGCCGATACACGATGCCGCAGGAATCCGTCGCTGCATCGTGGCGACCTATCAGTCGGTCTCCGGTGGCGGCGCGGACAACATGCGGGCGCTCCTGGCGCAGAGCCAGGGGTTGCTCGAGGCCACCGATGCTCTGGAGACCGGTGACGCGGATCGCATCACCGCGGCCGCCGGGACTGCGTCGCCCGTGGCCTTCAACGTCCGGCCGCAGTGGAGATGGGAATCGGACGGCGAGACCGAGGAAGAGAACAAGATCGTTGCGGAGACGCGGAAGATACTGGCCACCGACCTCCTGATCAGCGTGACGGCGATGCGCGTGCCCGTGTTGGTGGGACACACGCTCGCGGTTCACCTGGACCTGGCCCGACCTCTTGCTCCCGACGCGGCCCGGGCCGTCCTGAGAGGGGCACGCGGTGTTGAGGTCGTGGACGACCCCTCGGCCGACCTCGTGCCGACACCCCTGCTGGCTGCTGGAAGAGACCCGGTGTATGTTGGCCGCCTGAGGGCCGACCGTTTCGACCCGCACGGGCTGAGCCTGATCGTCTGTTCCGACAATCTGCGCAAGGGCGCCGCCCTCAACGCGGTGCAGATCGCCGAGTACATGCTGGCAGCAGGCATGCTGTTTCGCCGCGGGGAGACAGCGCGGCACCAGGGGGGATGACGATGCCGTTCTTCGGCCACCTGATAACCGCAATGGTAACGCCGTTCGACGCCGACGGCCGGGTTGACTACGCCGGGGCCGCGGCGCTGACCGGCCGCCTGATTTCGAGCGGGAACGACGGCCTGGTGGTTGCCGGCACCACCGGGGAGTCTCCGACGCTCTCCGATGACGAGAAGATCCGGCTCTTCGCCGCGGTGAAGGAAGCGGCCGGCGACCGGGCCAAGGTGATCGCAGGAACCGGAACGTACGACACCGCGCACTCGATCCACCTGTCAAAGGAGGCGCACCGCGCGGGCGCAGACGGCCTGCTCCTGGTGAACCCCTACTACAACCGACCGTCGCAAGACGGGCTCTACGCCCACTTCCGGGCCGTCGCCGAGAGCACGCCGCTGCCGGTGATGCTGTACAACATCCCGGGCCGCACCGGTGTGAACTGCATGCCTGAAACGATAGCCCGTCTCGCCGAGATCCCAAGCATCGTCGCCGTCAAGGAAGCCGCCGGAAGTCTCGACCAAGTGTCGGAGATCCGCGTGAGGACGCCTGATCGGTTCAGCATCTACAGTGGCGACGACAGCCTGACTCTACCTAAACTGGCGGTTGGGGCAGTGGGGGTTGTGAGCGTCGCCGGGAACCTGGCCGGCCTTGAGATCCAGGCGATGATTCAGTCCTTCCTCGCCGGCAAGGTCGAAGAGGCGTTGCGCCTGCACCGCCGCCTGTGGCCGCTCTTCAAGGTGCTGTTCATAACCACCAACCCGGTACCGGTGAAGGCCGCGTTGCGGCTGGCCGGCCTCGACTGCGGGCGGGTCAGGCTGCCCCTGGTGGATGCAACGCCCAAGGAGGAGGAGCAGATTCAGGTTGTGCTGCGCGCGTTGGGCCTGATGCCGGCCCAAGCGTGAGCCCTGCCGGTGTGCCCGTGCTCGACCTTGTGGTTCTTGGAATCGTCCAGGGGCTGACCGAGTTCCTCCCCATCAGCAGCACCGCCCACCTGCTTTTCGCCGAGCACTACCTGGGCATGTCCAGGCCAGGGCTCGTGCTGGAGGCCGCGCTGCACATCGGCACCACCCTTGCTGCCTGCGTGCTGTTCTGGCCGGACGTCCTCCGGATCGTCCGCAGCATTCCAGGGCTCCTGCGGGGGGCCGCAGAGCCGCGCGTACACCCTCCGGATCCCGCGGCCCGGATGGCAGTTGCGATCGTGATCTCCACCGCGGTAACAGCCGCCTTGGGTCTCGCGCTTGCCGGTCCGCTGGAGCGTATGTTCGAATCGGTCCGCGCTACCGCGGTACAACTCCTGATAACCGGCCTGATCCTGCTCTGGAGCCGCGAACGCGGCACGAGATCTGCCGGTGAGGTCACGGCAAGGGATGGCGTGGTCCTTGGCCTGGCACAGGCCCTGGCGATAGTGCCGGGGATTTCGCGATCAGGGGTCACGATAGTTGCCGGCCTGGCGCTCGGCCTGCAGCGCACCGAGAGCGCCCGGATGTCTTTTCTCATGTCCATCCCGGCAATCGCAGGAGCCAGCGCCTTTGCGTTGAAGGACGCCGGGATGGCCACACGCATGGGGTATGCGCCGCCAGAACTGCTGGCGGGCGCGGTCGTAGCCGGCATCTCGGGCGGGCTGGCCATCCTGTGGCTGGTTGATCTCATCAGACGCCACCGGCTGATCGCGTTCAGCGCCTACTGCTGGCTGGTCGGCCTGCTGGTTCTGCTGACGGCGAGGTAGACGGAATGGCCAGGCGAAGGCAGTCCCGCCCGCCCTCGCACAACCGGCCGGTGGCGGCCGGATGGGCGCTCGTGCTGGTTGCGATCGTGCTCGGGCTAGCATACCTGCCGGGCGCGACCGGTATCCCCCTGTTGCTGGCCCGCTGGCAGCGCCTCCTGTTGGGCACGGCTGCCCCGGCCCTCCCTTCCTACGTTCTGGTCGCCGGCCTGATCCTGATGGCCGCGGGCGAACGCGCCCGCCTCAGCCGGAGGATCGTGGGCTTCCTGATGGCGTCGGCGACGGCCCTGCTGGCGCTGCACGCCTGGACCGGCGGCGCAGATCTCCTGGGCGCGGGCCTGGAGGGGCGAGGCGGAGGCGTGGTCGGGGGCGGCCTCACATGGGTTCTTGCCCGGGGTCTGGGACGGAACGGGATGTGGGTGGCCATCGGTGTACTGACGGTGACGAGCCTCTGCCTGCTGACCGGCGTAACGCTCGCGTCGGCAGGGGCAGGCCTCCGCGCCGCCGCGCGGGGCGGGATCCTCGTCGTGGTCGTGCTTCTGCGCCTGGTCGCGCGTCTTGCCGCGGGCCTGGTTCGTCTTCTCGAGGCAGGGGCTCACACTCTCTGGTCTGCGATCCAGGCCTACCTGCGCAGGGAACGCCGGGCAGAGCAGTCCCCGACCGAGATCGCAGTCGCACCGGATCTGCGCGGGCCCGTTCGTACGGCTGAGGCACCCCAGGTGCCGCCTTCCCAGGAACCGGAAGGCGTCCCTTCTCACGCACCCGAACCACACGCACCCGAACCATTGGTACGCGCCAAGGCGCAACCCAGGGCATCGAGGCCACAGGAACGGGGCCAGCAGGAACGGCTCGATTTCGCCACCGCGGACTACCAGCTTCCGTCCATGTCAATGATAGGGGAGGGTGGGGGAGCCAGGGCGCGCGGCCGGGTTGACCCGGCCGAGACCGCCAGGGCCCTCGAGCAGACGCTGGAGAGCTTCGGGGTCAAGGCGCATGTGGTGCACTGGGAGGTCGGGCCGGTGGTGACGCGCTTTGAGGTGCAGCCCGAGCCCGGGGTGAAGGTCCAGCGGATCACCAGCCTCACCAATGACATCGCCCTGAACCTGGCCGCCCAGAGCGTGCGGATCGAGGCGCCGATACCAGGGAAGTCGGCCATCGGGATCGAGCTGCCCAACCTGAAGGCAAGTCTGGTGCATCTCAGGGAGATCCTGGCGGCGGAGGTGTTCCAGAAGGCCACCTCTCCGCTCGTGGTCGCGATCGGAAAGGACATCGCAGGGCACGCAATCGTGGCCGACCTGGCCGAGATGCCCCACATGCTGATTGCCGGCGCGACCGGGTCCGGGAAGTCGGTGGCGCTGAACGCGATGATTGCCAGCCTTCTTTTCCGCAGCACCCCCCGCCAGGTTCGGCTCGTCATGATTGATCCCAAGCGAGTGGAACTCACCGACTACAACGAGATCCCTCACCTGCTCACGCCCGTGGTCACGAACCCCCGCCAGGCCGCCAGCGTGCTCAAGGACATGCTGAGGGTAATGGAGCAGCGCTTCGAGCTGTTCGCCGCGGCGGGCGTGCGCAACATCCAGAGCTACAACCAACTCGCCGACGTCGAGCCGTTGTACTACATCGTCATCATCGTTGACGAGCTGGCCGATCTCATGATGGTCGCCCCGGCCGACTTCGAGGACATCATCTGCCGCCTTGCCCAGATGACCCGGGCCACCGGAATCCACATGGTGGTGGCGACGCAACGGCCCTCCGTGGACGTGATAACCGGGCTGATCAAGGCCAACATCCCATCGCGTCTGGCATTCGCGGTCTCCAGCCAGGTGGACAGCCGGACGATCCTGGACGGCCCAGGAGCGGAGAAGCTGCTGGGCCGCGGCGACATGCTCTTCATGCCGCTGGGCGTCTCCCGGGCGATCCGCGCCCAAGGCGCGTACATCGCGGACGACGAGATTCGTACGCTCGTCGGATGGTGGCGGGGGCAAGGCACGCCGGTCTACGACACGGCGCTGGTCGAGGCGCAGCAGTCCGCGGCCACCGAGGAATCGGCCGACGGTGAGCGGCTCGTCGAGGCCGCCAGATTGGTCGTACGGACCGGGTACGGCTCGGTGTCCCTGCTCCAGAGGAAGATGCGCATAGGCTACGTGACCGCGGCCCGTCTCGTGGACGAGTTGGAGACCCGAGGGATCGTGGGGCCGGTGCAGGGAAGCAACCCCCGCGAGGTGCTGATCGGCCTCGATGATCTCGACCGGCTTCTGCGCAAGAAGGCGCCGCCAACATCGTAGCCGGCGCCTCCCAGAGGCGCCCGAAGGACTCCCATCGGTCCGGCCAGAAGTACCACAAGAACAACCAGACAGCAGGTGAAGAGAGGGGTGGTTGGGATGAAGCAGGTCGCGGTGCGCGCTGCGGCGCTGGTACTCGTGGCGCTGGCGGTACTGGTATGGTCGGCCGGTCCTCCGGCCGCGCAGGCGCAGGCCCCCAAGAAGCTGCTGATAGGAATGGTCTACGATGTGGGAGGCCGGGGAGACCTGTCCTTCAATGACATGGCCTACGCGGGTCTAGCGCGGGCCCAGAAGGAGTTTGGGGCCAGGGTCCAGACGAAAGACCTGGAGCCGACCGCGGGCGGCGAAAACCGAGAGGAGCTGCTGCGCCTCCTGGCCGGCGAGAAGTACGACCTGATCTTCGGCATTGGATTCCTGTTCACCGACAGCATCACCCGCGTGGCCAAGGCGTTCCCGGGCGTGAAGTTCGGCATCGTGGATGGGTTCATTGACAAGGAACCCAACGTGGCCAGCCTGCTCTTCAACGAGCACGAAGGATCCTTCCTGGTTGGCGCCGCGGCGGCGCTGAAGTCCAAGACGGGCAAGGTCGGGTTCGTCGGCGGGATGAAGATCCCCCTGATCGAGAAGTTCGAGGCCGGTTTCATCGCCGGTGCGAAGTTCGTCAAGCCCGGCGTCCAGGTTTTCTCTGACTACGCCGGGACGACCGGCGAGGCGTTCCGCGATCCGGTGAAGGGCAAGGAGCTCGCGACCGCCCAGTACGACCGCGGAGCGGACATCATCTACCACGCATCGGGCGGCACCGGAATCGGCGTCTTCGAGGCCGCGGTGGCCAAGAAGAAGTGGGCGATCGGCGTGGATGCCGATCAGTCCCTGACGGCCAAGCCCGACCAGCGCGGGCGCATCCTCACCAGCATGATGAAGCGCGTGGATGTGGCGGTCTACTCGACGATCAAGGCGATCGTGGGCGGTACCTACAAGGCCGGCGTCCAGTCGTTTGGGCTGAAGGAAGGCGGCGTGGGCTACGCCGTGAACGACTACAACCGCGAGATGATGAAGGATATCGTGCCGCGGCTGGAAGCTCTCAAGAAGGACATCATTGCCGGAAAGATCAAGGTTCCATCCGACAAGACGCAGTTGGAGGCATTTCTGAAGGGGATCAAGCGCTAGGCCTGCTGCGGGGGCGGCGCGCGGCGCCGCCCCCGCTCCGCATATGTCCGCCGTAATCGAGCTCACCGAGATCACAAAGCGGTTCCCAGGGGTGCTGGCCAACGACCGCATCTCCCTGGCGGTCGCGCCCGGTGAGATCCATGCGCTCGTTGGGGAGAACGGCGCGGGCAAGTCCACACTGATGAAGATCCTCTACGGGCTCTACGAGCCCGACGGGGGATGGATAGCGATCCGTGGCCATCGGGTCACGCTCGACAGCCCTAGCCGAGCCATCGCCGCGGGCATCGGCATGGTGCACCAGCACTTCATGCTCATCCCACGCTTCTCCGTGGCCGAGAACGTCATCCTAGGATCCGAACCGGCGCGGGCGGGCCGGTTGTCCCTGAACACGGCGCGCGCGCAGATTCGCGCCCTCGCCGACCAGTACGGCCTGACGCTCGATCCGGATGCGGAGGTCGGCACGCTGTCTGTCGGAGAGCAGCAGCGCGTGGAGATCATCAAGGTGCTATACCGGGGGGCCGAGATCCTCATCCTGGATGAGCCCACGGCGGTGCTCACGCCCCAGGAGGTTGACGACCTCTTCACCAACCTGCGGCGTCTGCGCGCGGAGGGCAAGACCATCCTGTTCATCAGCCACATCCTGGAGGAGGTCCTAGACATCGCCGATCGTATCTCGGTGCTGCGCGGCGGCCGCGTTGTCGGCACCCTCGAGGCGGCGGGCGCGACCAAGGCCCAGATAGCCGAGATGATGGTGGGGCGTCCCGTTCTGATGGAACTCGAGGTGCCGCCGGTAGAACCCGGTCCCGTCCGCCTGGAGGTCGAGGGCCTGGCCGTGCCGGGAGCCCGCGGCAGGCCTGCGGTGCGCGGGGTGTCGTTCTCCGTAAGGGCAGGGGAGATCCTGGGCATCGCCGGTATTGAGGGAAACGGTCAGAGCGAGCTTGTGGAGACGCTGGTGGGCCTGCGGGCACCGGCGGCCGGGCGGCTGCGCATAATGGGAGAGGACTTGACCCAGGCCGGGCCCCGGGCGATCAGGTTGATGGGTGTGGCCCACATCCCCGAAGACCGGCACAGACGCGGTCTGGTCCTCCCCCTGGAGGTGTGGGAGAACCTGATCCTGGGGCACCACGTCCGGCCGGAGTTCGGACGTGGATTCCTGCTCGATCGCGGCGCCATCGGCAGCTTCGCGAGCGAACGGGCGGAGCGGTTCGACGTGCGTACGCCGTCGCTCCGGACGCCCACGCTGGCGCTCTCAGGAGGCAACCAGCAGAAGGTAATCGTCGCCCGTGAATTCGGATTCGCGCCGTCGGTGCTGATCGCGGCTCAGCCAACGCGGGGCCTGGACATAGGCGCCACCGAGTTCGTCCGGCGTCAGATCCTGGCGGCCCGCTCTGCCGGGATGGCCGTGGTCCTGGTCTCGGCGATGCTCGAGGAGGTCCTCTCGCTGGCCGACCGTGTGGCGGTCATGCACGCAGGGGCCATCGTCGCCGAGTTCCCCCGGGGTACCGTCACGCCGCGTGAGATCGGACTGTACATGACCGGCGCCAAGCGCGCCGAGGGCGTGCCGGCATGAGCACGCGGGTCCGGCTGGCCGTGCTGCAGGCCGCGGCGCCCCTGCTGGCCATCGCGTTCGGAGCGGTCGTCGCCTCCGGGATCATCCTGGCGATCGGTAAGGACCCCCTGGAAGTCTACGGCCTGATGCTGCGGTTCAACCTCACCCGGTCCGACAGCGTGGCGGCGATCCTTCTCAAAGCGACCCCGCTGACGTTCGCCGGCCTGGCGGTGGCGCTCTCATTTCGCGCGAATCTATGGAACATCGGGGTAGAGGGGCAGTACGCGGTGGGCGCGTTCGCGGCGGCGTATGTCGCGTTTGGCGTGCGTGGACTGCCCGCAGCCATCCACCTGCCCCTGGCGGTACTGACCGGCGTCGCAGGCGGGGCGCTGTGGGCGCTGCTTCCGATCGTGCTCAAACTCCGGCGTGGGGCGCACGAGGTCATTACCTCGATCATGATGAACTACATCGCCGCCGCTCTGGTCCTGTACCTGCTCGCCGATGTCTTCCGCGACCCGACGCAGGCGGGCACGCCCCGCGTTCGCACCCCGCTCTTTGAGGACAGCGCCCGCATTCCCCTGCTGCGTCCGGTGCTGCAGCTCGTGGGGATAGGGATCCCGGAACACTCGGCGCTCAACTGGTTCCTGCCGCTGGGGTTGGTGCTGTGCCTGGCTGCGGCCTATCTGCTGGCCCGCACGCGCTTCGGGTATGAGGTCCGGGCCGTGGCGCTGAACCCTGATGCCGCCGAGGCCGCCGGCATCAGGATCGCTCGCACGCAGTTCTACATGTTCTTGGCCAGCGGCGCCGTGGCAGGACTGGTGGGGCTGTCCGACGTGCTCGGGTTCTTTGGATACTTCGACATTGACTTCCCAAAGGGACTGGGCTTCCTGGGGATCTCGGTGGCGCTGCTGGCCAGGAATGATCCGTTGGGGGTCGTCCCAGCGGCGCTGCTCTTCGGCTTCCTGGACCGGGGCGCGCAGGGAGTCCAAGTGTTCTCAGGGGTCCCGCGCGAGGTGATCACGATCCTGCAGGCGGTGATCATCCTGGCGATCGTGGTTGGGTACGAGCTGGTGACCCGCTACGTCCGCGCGCAACGCAAGCGCGAGGCCGAGCGCGCGGTAGCCGGGCCGTCCGACGCAACTGTGGGGGAAGGGGGGTAGGCCGTGGAACTGCTGGCCGCCCTCCTGAACGTGGCGCTGCTGGCCTCGGCGGTGCGATTGACGGTGCCCATTCTCCTAACCGCCCTGGGAGCAGTCTACTCCGAGCGTGGCGGCGTCGTGAACATCGGGCTGGAAGGCATCATGATAATGGGCACGTTCTTCGGCGCCTCGGTGACGCACCTGGTCGCCACGATCCTCCCCGTCCATGGGTCCGAGGCCGGCGCCACGCACGCAATCGCGCCCGTGGCCGGCATGCTGGCGGCGATGGCCGCCGGCGTGTTGTTCTCGCTCGTCCACGCCGTCGTGGCTGTGACATTCCGCGTGAACCAGATCATCAGCGGCGTGGTGTTGAACCTGCTGGCGGTTGGACTGGCACGGTTCCTGAACATCCTCTTCTTCGGCGTGGCCACGCAATCCCCCGGCATCAACGGGTTCGAGCCGTGGAGCGTGCCCGTACTGCGCGACGTGCCGGCCCTGGCTCCGCTTGCCACCGGCATCTCGCCGGTAATCCCGTCTGCACTGGTCCTCCTGGGGCTCGGCCACTGGGTGCTGCTGCGCACCGTATTTGGGCTGCGCCTGCGGGCGGTTGGCGAGCACCCGCTGGCGGCGGATACCCTTGGGATCAACGTGACGGTGATGCGCTACGCGGGCGTGCTCATAAGCGGCGCCCTGGCAGGACTGGCCGGCGGGTATCTGTCGATCGAGCAGGGCCGGGGCTACCTGGAAGGGATGACGCAGGGCCGTGGTTTCATCGCGCTGGCCGCGATGATCTTCGGCAACTGGTGGCCGGTGGGCGCCCTGGGGGCCTCGGCGTTGTTTGGGTACTTCGACGCGCTCAGCCTGCGCGTCGTGCACACGCGTATCCCCTACCAGTTCATCACCGTGCTGCCGCACATCGCGACCATCTTTGTGCTGGCCGGCTTCATGCGGAGGGCTGTGCCTCCGGCCGCGGACGGCATCCCGTACACCAAGGAGGAGGCGTAAGGCCGTGATACTGATCCGCCGGTACGGACCCGTGACCCAGATCCGCATGGCGCGGGCCCTGGCCAGGCGGCCCCTCTACTGGACGTGCGCCTATCACGTGGACGGCCTGCTGATTGACACGGGCTGCGTGCATACGGCCGGTGAGCTCGCGGCGGCGCTGGACGGAAGCGGCCTCACGCAACTGGTCAACACGCACCATCACGAGGATCACGTCGGAGGGAACGCGGCGATAGGCGCACGTTTCGGGGTCCAGGCACACATCCATCCACTGGGGATCGAGCGGTTGCGGCACCCGGATGCGCACCTCCCGCTCTATCGGCGGGTGGTGTGGGGGAGGCCGGCCCCATACGATCCCCTTCCGCTGGGAGACAGCGTTGCCACAGACCGGTACTCCTTTCACGTCCTCCATGCGCCCGGACACAGCACCGACCAGGTGGTGCTGTTCGAGGAGCGGGAGGGCTGGCTGTTCAGTGCCGACCTGTTCCTGGGTGAGCGGGTCAAGTACCTGCGACGGGACGAGCGGCTGGGCGATAGTCTTGAATCGCTGCGCCGCGTCGCCGCCCTCCCGGTCACCCGGCTGTTCTGCGGCCTCGGCGCGGTGATGGACGACGGCCGAGGAGCCCTGCGCGGCAAGCTTGCCTATTGGGAGGAGGTCTGCCAGCGGGTTGTGGGGCTGCGCGCCGCCGGCATGTCCGCGGCCGAGATAAGGCGCTCCATTCTTGGAGCCGAAGGATTCATGCGGTGGATCAGCTCGGGCGACTTCTGCAAGCAGTACCTGGTGGACCAGGTGCTTTCAATCGGTGCCCGGGGTTCATCTCAGGGACCGCCCGGCCAACGAGACGCATGATGCAAGGCGGCATCGTACTGGTCGGCGGTGCGCTGGTGGACGTGCGCGCCACCGCCTCGGGCACGCTGGAGCCGGGCCGGTCCGTGCCAGGGAAGGCGCGGCTGCTGCCCGGCGGAGCCGCGCGCAACGTCGCCGTGAACCTGGCCCGCCTGGGCCACAGGGTGACCCTGTTGACCGCGGTGGGGGACGATCCGCTGGGCCGCTGGCTGGTGGATGCCACGGCCTGTCAGGGCGTGGATACGGGCGGTCTCCTGGTCCGCCCGCAGCCCACAGGGCTGTTCGTTACCGTGGGGAAGTGCAATGACGCCTCCTGGAGCGTCGCCGATGCCGGGCCGGTGGAGTCGCTGCGCCCGGCCGACTTGGAGCCCTGGCGTCGGGCAATTGCCGCGGCCGGGGTTCTCGTGAACGACGCCAACCTCTCACAGGACGCCCAGGCATTCCTGGTAGCGATGGCAGACAGCGTGCCGCGCGTCCTTCTGGCCACCTCGCCTGACAAAGCGGTGCGGCTACGGTCATCGCTCCGCGGCGCTGCGGCAGTGGTGTGCAACCGCGATGAGGCCGGCGTCCTGGCAGGGGTGGTAGGGGAGCCAGACTGGCAGGTCCTGGGCGCTGCGCTGGTGGCTGCCGGCGCCGGTCGCGCAGTTATCACGCAGGGTGAAGGGGGCGTCGGCGTGGTGGCGCCTGATGGGATGGCGTTCGAGCCGGCCGTCCGCGTTTCCATGGTGGATCCTACCGGAGCCGGCGACGCGGTCGCTGCGGCCGCGGTGCACGGCTACCTGACCGGCATGACACCGGCCCAGACGGCGGGTCTGGCCGTTTCAGCGGCGGCCTGCGTGGTGCAATCTTCCGAAAACACCCCGGCGGCGCTCGCCGCCCTACTGCGGACATGACCCCGCCCGCATCCTCCTGGATTCGCATCGCGCCGGAGATCACCGCCGCCCTCGACGCAGGCGGAGGGGTGGTGGCTCTTGAGAGCGCTGTGCTCTCGCACGGCCTGCCGCAGGCGCAGGGCCGCGCGCTGGCCCGTCGCCTAGATGGGACTGTTCGGATCGCTGGAGCGGTTCCTGCCCTGGTCGCGGTACGAGAGGGCCGCGTGGAGGTCGGGGTTGATCCTTCCGACGTAGGGTTTCTGTTCGATGCGGGCGTCGTGAAGATCTCCTCGCGTGACCTGGGTGCGGCCGTTGCGCTGCGGCAGTCCGGCGGCACAACGGTGGCCGGCACCCTTGTTGCCGCCCATGCCGCGGGCATCCGGGTGATGGCCACCGGTGGGATCGGTGGGGTTCACATCGGGGCCGAGGCCAGCCGGGACATCTCGGCGGACTTGCTTGCGCTGAGCCGCTTTCCGCTGGTCGTCGTGTGCGCGGGACCCAAGGCGATCTGCGATCCCCACTGGACCTGGGAGGCCCTGGACACCCTGGGTGTCTCAGTTGTCGGCTTTCGCACCGATACGCTGCCCGCGTTCCTGGCGCGCTCCACAGGCATCGCGGTGTCATGCCGCGTCGAGACCGCCCGCGATGTGGCCGCGATCGCGAAGTCCAAGGCAGAGATGCGCGATCCGTCGGCGCTGCTCGTGGTGCAGCCCCCTCCTCCGGAGGTCGCGATGGATGGGCAGGGGCTGTCCCGCGCTGTCACCACGGCTCTGGAGCGGGCCAGGGCCGCGGCGGTGGGCGGCGCAGCCCTGACCCCCTATCTGCTGAGGGAGATCGCCGAGGTCACGGAAGGTGAGGCGTTGGCTGCCAACCTTGCCGTCCTGGAGGCCAACGCATCGCTGGCCGCGGCGGTGGCCGTGGAGATCTCCCACCCGGGCAGGGACGCGCGGCACGGAAAAGGAAAACAAGGATAACGTGACAACGTCGCCGCGGCTCCAGGACCAGCACGACGCCGCCCAAATCGGCGCCACCCTGCGGTCAGCACGCGCGGCCCGCGGCATCTCCCTGGCCGAGCTGCACGCCCGCACGAAGATCAGCACCGGCTACCTTGTCGCGCTCGAGGAAGGGCGCCTGGGCGCGCTGCCTCCTGTGGCGTTCACCCGCGGGTTCCTGCGGACCGTGGCAGGCGAGCTGGGCGTGGATCCCGAGCCCCTGGTACGGAGTCTCAACGCGGCCATGGCAGCGGAGGGAGCAGAACGGCCGGAGGGCTGGCAGCGCATGGGATCGGCTATCGTTACGGTGGCAGCGACGTCGCCGCTGAAGCGGCGCGCGATCTCCCTCGTGCTCGTGGCGCTCCTTGTCTTTCTCGCAACGGTCGTTCTCATGACCCTGCAGCTGCGGGAGTTCGCGCAGCCCGTGCCGTCGGCCGCCCCGCCGGATGGCGCAGCCACGCCGGCGGCCCCGGCTCCATCCCCGGTTTCCCCTCCGGAGGTGGGGCCACGAGAGGCGCAGCCACCATCCGGCGCCACGCCCGCGGACCGGGAAGTGACGGTCGAGGTGCGGGCGACGGGCCGATCCTGGCTGCTCGTTCAGGCCGGGAGGGGGACCCTCTTCGAAGGGTTCATCAATGCCGGAGGCGTGATGCGGTGGCAGAGCCGAACCCCGATCTCGCTCCGCGCGGGCAACGCCGGCGCCGTTACCCTGGTTGTGAACGGATCTGCACTCGGAACCTACGGGCGGCCGGGTGAGGTTGTGGATCGAACCTTCCAGCCGGGCGCACCTCCGTGAGAGGCGTCGGGGAGTCGTCAGGACGCGATGCGCGCTGAGTTGATCTCCGTTGGTACCGAGCTGCTCCTCGGGCAGATCACCGACACAAACGCGACCTATCTGGCGAGGCTCCTGGCATCTTATGGCGTGGACGTGCTCGCGAAGCAGACCGTGGGCGACAACCTTGAGCGCGTCCGCGCGGCCGTGAGCCTCGCGTTGACACGGTCGGATCTTGTGATCACGACAGGAGGCCTGGGGCCCACCGAGGACGACCTTACGGCCGAGGCAGTGGCGCTCGCCGCAGGGCTGCCGATGGTCCGCCACGAGGAGACCGCCGACCGTATCGCCGGCTTCTTCGCCAGGCGCGGCCGAACGCCCGTGGCCTCGGTCTTTCGGCAGGCCCAGATACCATCTGGGGCGCAGGTCATTCCAAACCGAAGAGGCACCGCGCCGGGCCTGCTCGTTCCTATCGGCCAGCAGGTGGTCTTCATGTTTCCCGGTGTGCCGGCGGAGATGGAGGCGCTGGTCGCCGATGGGCTGGTGCCCTGGCTGGCTGAGCGCGTTGGAGATCAGGTCATCCGGTCGCGCGTGCTGCGCATCGCCGGCATGGGTGAGTCGCTGGTCGAGGAACGGGTTCGGGACCTCGTGCACGGCGCCAACCCAACGGTGGCGCCGCTTGCCAAGTTGGGGGAGGTTCACCTGCGGATCACGGCCAAGGGTCCGCCCGCCACGGCATCCGCCCTGATAGACCAGGCCGAAGCCGGGCTCAGGGAGAGACTTGGGGATGCGGTCTTCGGCGTGGACGACGAGACGCTGCAGGCCGCGGTAGCCCGGCTCCTGATTGAGCGAGGACTGACCCTGGCGATCGCGGAGTCGTGCACGGCAGGCGTGCTGGCCTCGCGCCTGACCGAGATCCCGGGCAGCTCGGCGTTCATGCTGGCCGGGTTTGTGGCCTACAGCAACGAGGCGAAAGTACGTGATCTCGGCGTGGAGGCAGAGACCATCGCCGCGCACGGCGCTGTCAGCGCCGAGGTGGCCGGGGCGATGGCCGAGGGCGCCCGGGCGCGGGCGCGAGCCCGCGTCGGCGTGGCCGTCACGGGCATAGCCGGGCCCGACGGCGGCACGCCGGCCAAGCCGGTCGGGCTGGTGTATCTCGCCACTGCAACGGACGCCGGCACGCGCACCGAGGAGGTTCGCTTCGGCGCCGAGGCCGGCAGAGCAGGAATACGCCACCTGGCCGCACAGGCCGCGCTCAACCTCATCCGGCTTTCGGTGCTTGAGCGATGACCCTCTACAGGACCTTCATTGCGGTTGAGTTGAGCGACGAATCCCGGCGCCTGGTGGCCGAGATACAGGAACGGCTGCGTACGGCCGGGGCTGCGCTCCGATGGGTCAGGCCGGAAAACCTGCACTACACCTTGTCCTTCCTGGGCGAGATCCCGGCCGCACAGGTGGCCCGCGCGGTCGTGGCGACGCGCAACGCGGCCGGCCGGATCGTGCCCTTCCAGGTGTATATTGGCGGCCTGGGTGCCTTTCCAAGTTTGGAGCGGCCCCAGGTGGTCTGGGTCGGATGCACCGAGGGGGCTGAGGCCCTCGGGCGCCTGGCCGGGGAAGTGAAGGCGGCGCTGGACCGGGAACGCCTGCCGTCAGATCCAAAGCCATTCCGCCCCCATCTGACCCTGGGCCGCGCAAAGGACAACCGCCAGTGGGGGGATCTGGTGCGGGCCGTCCGGGCGCACCGCGATTCCGCGGTCGGTCAGGAGTGGGTGAGGGCGGTTACCGTCATGGAGAGCCGGCTGACGCCTGACGGTCCGATCTACACGCCTCGGGAGAAGGTCCTTCTGGGCCACGGATTGAACTCCACGGGTACGTAGGCCCCAAATCTGGTATATCGGCCGGGTCGGGGAGCGATTGCGGGATTGACACGCGAACATTTGTTTGGTATTCTTTGGCTACTGTGTTATGGGGAGGTCGGAGGAGATGACTGAGCGCCAACGGGCTCTGGACCTGGCCCTCTCCCAGATAGAGAAGCAGTTCGGCAAGGGCTCCATCATGAAGTTGGGCGAAGCCAGCGCAAGGCTCCAGGTCGAGGTCATCTCGACCGGGGCCCTGGGTCTCGATCTGGCGCTGGGCGTCGGCGGCGTTCCCAGGGGACGCGTGGTCGAGATCTACGGCCCTGAGGCGTCTGGCAAGACCACGCTCGGCTACCACATCATCGCTGAGGCGCAGCGCGAAGGGGGCGTCGCGGCGTTCATTGACGCGGAGCACGCGCTCGATCCCACGTATGCAAAAGCAGTGGGAATGGACGTAGACAACCTGCTCCTCTCCCAGCCCGACAGCGGTGAGCAGGCCTTGGAAATAGCCGAGACCCTCGTGCGCAGCGGCGCCGTGGACGTCGTCGTCGTGGACTCCGTGGCAGCCCTTGTGCCGCGCGCGGAACTGGAGGGCGAGATGGGCGACGCCCACGTCGGGCTGCAGGCGCGCCTCATGTCGCAGGCCCTCCGGAAACTGGTCGGCACCATCAGCCGGTCGCGCACGATCGTGGTCTTCATAAACCAAATCCGCGAGAAGATCGGGGTGATGTTCGGAAACCCCGAGACCACTACCGGGGGCAGGGCGCTCAAGTTCTACTCGTCGGTCCGCATGGAGATACGCAAGATCGAGAACCTCAAGAGCGGGGACGAGGTCCGGGGGATGCGGGCCCGCGTCAAGGTCGTCAAGAACAAGGTCGCCCCTCCGTTTCGCGATGCGGAGGTTGATATCTACTACGGCCACGGGATCTCGCGCAGCGCGAGCATCCTCGATGTGGCCACGGCGACGGGTCTGGTCCAGCGTTCGGGGGCCTGGTTCACTTACGGCGACCTGCGTCTGGGACAGGGGCGCGACAACGCGCGCGAGTTCCTGGACAGCAACGCAGAGGTAGCCGGCGAGATTGACCGCCGCGTGCGCGAGTCCCGCGGACTGCTTCGCACAAGGGAGGCCGCGGTGGCCTCGCCGGCCGAACCGGAAGCCCGACCCGCTCCGGCTGCCGCCCGCCCTGCGCCAGCGGCGCGCCTGGTGCCGGCGAAGCCTCGAGGGTAGCCGACGGAGCGCAGCCCTGCGGCCGGACGCATGAGCCCGCGGGTGGCGCGCCTGCGGGTTTCCGCGCGCGAGCCCGGGGTGTGCCGGGTAGAGATCGAGGGCGTCGGACGGTTCCAGGTAGACGCCCGGACCGTCGGTGCGCTTGGCCTGGCCGAGGGCCAGGCCATTGCCCCGGAGGTGGTCGGCCGTCTTGTCAGCGCCGCGGAGCGCCAGAGGGCCAGGACCGTAGCCCTGGGCCTTCTGCAACGGCGGCTGCGCAGCCGCGCGGAGCTGGAGAGCGCGCTGCGCCGGCGGGGAGTGCCGCGGGATGAAGCACTTGCCGCAATCGGCGAACTCGCGCGGTCAGGATGGATAGACGATGCGCGGTTCGCGCGCGCGTGGATCGCCGACCGCCTGGCCCTACGGCCCAGCGGCGCGCGGAGGTTACGAACGGAGCTGGCCATACGCGGCGTTGCGCCGGCGGTCATTGCCGAGGCGCTGGCGGCTCAGTTGCTTCCAGAACAGGAGGAGGCCATGGCACTGCGCCAGGCAGGGGATCGCCTGCGCCGCCTGAGGGGGCTTCCTCCAAACGTCGCACGGAGGCGCCTGGTGGGATGGTTGCAGCGCCGCGGCTATTCGTCCGGCACAATCGCACGCGCTCTTCGGAAGGTAGGACCGCCCGGCGAGGGCAGCCCCGATGACGACTCCTCGGACTGAATCAGGACAGCAGCAGCCGGGCCAGCTCTCCCTCGACCTGGCGTCCGGGGACCACTCGCAGGCAGGCGACGATGCGGCCGGACGGGCGTTGGAGGGTCTCACACCGAGCCAGCTTGCCGCGGTGACCCATGGCGACGGCCCCCTGCTGATCGTGGCCGGCGCGGGCACTGGGAAGACGACGGTTATCACGCGGCGCATCGCGTGGCTGATCGCCAGCCGGCGCGCGCGCCCCTCTGAGATCCTTGCGCTGACGTTCACCGACAAGGCGGCCGGGGAGATGGAGGCGCGCGTGGACCAGCTCGTGCCCTACGGCTACGTGGATGCGTGGATCAGCACGTTCCACGCCTTCGGCGACAGGGTGCTGCGCGAGCAGGCGCTTGAGGCCGGGCTGGTGCCTGATTTCCGGGTGCTGTCACGGCCCGAGCAGTTCATCTTCGCCCGCGACCGGCTCTTCGAGATGCCGCTGGAGAGATACAGGCCTCTGGGCGATCCGACGCGGTACGTTGACGCGCTGCTCACCCTGATCGCCCGCGCGAAGGACGAGGACATATCCCCGGAAGCGTACGAGGCGTTCGCTGAGCGCCTCGTACTGGACAGCCAGGCAGGCGGCGACGGGTCCGCACCAGGGGAGGATGCCGGAGCGCACCTCGAGATTGCCAGGACCTACGCTGCATACCAGCGCCTGCTGCGCGAGGCGGGTCGGGTGGACTTCGGCGACCTGATCTCGATCCCCCTCCGGTTGTTCCGCGACCGCCCCGAGATTCTGCGGCGGTATCAGGAACGGTTTCGCTACATCCTGGTGGACGAGTTCCAGGACACGAACCACGCGCAGTTTGAGCTCGTGAAACTCCTGGCCGCGGCGCACCGCAACCTCACGGTGGTTGGAGACGACGATCAGGCGATCTACAAGTTCCGTGGCGCGGCGATCAGCAACATCCTGGGGTTTGCGGCCGCGTATCCCGACGCCGCGCAGGTGGTGCTCACCGACAACTTCCGATCGCCCCAGACGGTGCTGGACGCCGCCTACCGCCTGATCCAGCACAACAACCCCGATCGCCTCGAGGTACGCAACCAGCTCGACAAGCGGCTCAGCGCGCGCAAGCCGGACGGCCCGCTTGTCAGGCACCTCCACCACGATACCCTCACCAGCGAGGCCGAGGCCGTGGCAGAGGCCATCGCCGAGCACATCCATGCGGGCGGGCGGGCGAAGGACTGCGCGATTCTGGTGCGGGCCAACCGCGATGCCGATCCGTTCATGCGGGCCCTGAACCTCCGCGCGATCCCCTGGTGGTTCTCCGGAACGCGCGGCCTCTACGACCGCGAGGAGATCAGGGTGGCGCTGGCGTTCCTGCGCGTCCTGGCCAACCCTGCCGACAACCTGAGCATGTACTACCTGGGAACGTCAGGGCTCTACCTGGTCAACGGCACCGAGATGGCGCTGGCACTCAACCAGGCGAACCGGCGCCACAGGTCGCTGGAGCACACCTTCCGGAACCTGCATACGGTCCCCGAGCTAAGCGCCGAGCTGTCCCCTGAGAGCAGGGTCTCCATTGCCCGCCTCCTCGAGGACTTAGACGAGATGCGCGCGCTGATGCGCCACCACCCAACAGGGCGCGTGCTGTACGAGTACCTGGTCACGCGCACGGGCTACATCCGCCGCCTGGCCACCTCCGAGCAGCCCGGCGACGAGGTGAAGGTGGCGAACCTGGCGCGTCTCTTCGACATCGTGGCACGCCACGGTGAGGTTGCCGTGTACGATCGCGTGCCCGAGTTCGTGCGGCGCATGGAGGACCTGATCTCGGCCGGCGACGATCCTCCGTCCCCGGAACCCGATACGGAGTTCGACGGCGTGCAGGTCCTGACCGTGCACAAGGCCAAGGGATTGGAGTTCCCGGTCGTGTTCCTGGTCAACTGCGTTGCCGATCGGTTTCCGTCGCGCGGCCGCTCCGAGCCCTTGCAGATCCCCGATGAGCTGGTGAGGGACAAGGAAGTCCTGCCCTCGGGGGACGGCCATCTTCAAGAGGAACGGCGGTTGTTCTATGTGGGCATGACGCGGGCGAAGCAACGGCTGGTGCTCACGAGCGGACGGGACTACGGGAACTCCCGGCCGCGCAAGCTCAGCCGGTTCATCCTGGAGGCCCTGGATGAGCCGACGGTGGACCAGGTGGCTTTCAGGGCCTCGGCGATCGAGGCCATCCAGAGGCACGCCCCTCCTGTCGACGCGCCCCCGTCGTTGCCAGGCATCCTTCCGTCCGAAGCACCGGTCCACCTGTCGTTCCGCCAGGTGGACGACTACCAGATCTGCCCTCTGAAGTACAAGTACACGCACGTGCTGCGCGTTCCGCTGTTGCGTGACCACCGGGTCGTGTACGGCGCGGCCGTTCACGCCGGGGCCATGGAGTACAACCGGCGGCGCGCGCGGGGACAGTCGGTCGCGCCCGAGCACCTGATCCAGGCATTCGAGCGTGCCTGGGCTGCCGAGGGGTTCATCAGCCGGGAGCACGAGGACCAGAGACTGGCCGAGGGACGCGAGGTCCTGCGAACCTTCTTGGCGTTCCAGCAGGCGTCCGGCACGGTTCCTACCATGGTGGAAGCCAAGTTCGCGGTTCAGGCAGGCAGCACCCGGGTGCGGGGCCGCTGGGACCGTGTTGACCTGCGCGCCGCACCGGATTCCGGCGGTAGTGACGAGGTGGTCATCATTGATTTCAAGACCACCGACGTGCGGGCCCAAAAGGACGCCGACCGCAGGGCGAAGGAGAGCCTGCAGCTCGACATCTACGCGCTCGCCTACCGGCATCACTATGGCCGCACCCCTGACCGGTTGGAGCTCCACTTCCTGGGACCCAGGCATGTGCTCGTGGGAACCGCCGCTCCCACCCAGGCGAAGCTCGATGCGGCGACCGAGGCGATCGAACGGTCGGCAGCCGGCATCCGCGGCCAGGAGTTCGCCGCAACCCCGGACTACTACCGGGCGTGCCGGTACTGCGCCTTTGCCTCGATATGCCCGTACACGGCAGAGGAGGACTAGCCTGCGCCCAGGCAGGTGAGGGAGGCGGGCTCGCATGGAAATCGTGAGTCTGGTGGTGACGGCAGTCGCGGCGGCCGTCCTCGCTGTGCTCGCGTCCCTGGCCCTCCAGAGGCGGCGTGAGGCCCCGGCAGGAGGGATGCTTCTGCTGCAGCAACAACTCGACGCCCTGCGCGGGCAGGTGACGCAGCGGCTTGACGAGGTGGGCCGGACCGTGAGCGAGCGGCTGGCGGAGAGTACGCTGATGGTGCAGCGCGCCAACGAGAGCCTGGGCCAGCGCCTCGATGCCAACCTCCAGATGGTAGGCCAGCGGTTCACCGAGACCACCGGCATGGTGACGACGGTGCACGAGCGGCTGAAGGGGGTCGAGGAAGCCGCCGGACGGATCTTCGACCTTGGAAAGGACCTGGCTTCGCTTCAACAGATCCTGCAGCCGCCGAAGATGCGCGGCGGGGTGGGGGAGCTGCTGCTCGAGAACCTGCTGCGGAACGGGCTGCCGCAGGGGGTCTTCGAGACCCAGTACCGCTTCGCTGACGGCACGGTGGTGGACGCCGTGATCAGGTTGGGCGGCAGCCTGGTGCCGGTGGACTCGAAGTTTCCCCTCGAGGCATTCCACTTGATCATGCGGGCGGACTCGGACGAGGAGAAGACGAGGGCCAGGCGTGAGTTTGACCGCCAGGTTCAGGTGCACGTCAAGTCAATCGCCGAGAAGTACATACAGCCACAGGAGGGCACATACGACTTCGCCCTGATGTACGTGCCGGCGGAGAACGTCTACTACGAAGCGGTGATGCGCGGCGACGAGGCCGGCGCGCTGTACTCGCTGGCCCTGAGCAAGAAGGTCATTCCCGTCTCGCCCACGACCTTCTACGCCTACCTGATGGCGATTGCCTACGGCCTGAAGGGCCTCCAGGTTGAGAAGCAGGCCGCGATGATCCGGGAGGGCCTGACCCACCTGGCCGTGGACATGGAGCGCATTCGCGATCTGCTCGGCAGGCTCGGCACCCAGCTCCGTCACTCCCAGGGCAACTACGAGCTGCTGCGCCGGGCGATGGACCGCTTCGGCGACCGCCTGGGAGGCCTGGGTGGCGTCCCCCTCCCGGAGGAGGCCGGGGACGCGCTGCCCCCGGCATCGCAGACCGATTCTTGACACTGTTTTCAGTCGCTCGGTACAATCTAGTGAAGGTGCAGCAAGTATCCTTCCAGACCGGAGGGTGATGCCGAACCGACCCAACACAACCGAAGGAGGTGACCGTCATCGAAGCCATGGGCCCGTACGTTGTTACCGTGGTCGTGGCCCTGCTCTCACTCCTCCTCGGGTACCTCCTACGCAGGACCATCGCCGAGGCGCGAATAAGATCGGCCGAAGTGGCCGCCCGACAGATCCTTGAGGAAGCAAGGAAGGAGGCAGAAGCCAGACAGCGGGAGACCATCGTCGAAGCCAAGGACGAGGCGTTCCGCCTCAAGCGTGAAGCGGAGAAAGAGATCCGGGAGCAGCGCGCGGACCTCCAGCGGCAAGAGCGGCGTGTGGTACAGCGAGAGGAGAACCTAGAACGGAAGACCGAGGGCCTTGAGAAGCGCGAGCGCCATCAGGCAGAGAGCGAACAACGCGTTGCCCAGTTGCACGAAGAAGCCACCCGGCTGAAGCACGCGCAGCAGGTTGAACTAGAGCGAATCGCAGGCCTGACCTCTGAGGAGGCACGGGCGCAGATTCTTTCCGCGGTCGAAGCCAGCACTCGGAACGAGGCTATCCAGATCATACGTCGCATAGAGAACGAGGCCCGGGATGAAGGCGACCGGCGGGCCCGGGAGATCCTTGCCCTGGCGATTCAGCGGTGCGCGGCCGAGCACACGGCCGAGGTCACCGTATCGGTCGTCCCCCTCCCCAACGAGGACATGAAGGGCCGCATCATCGGCCGGGAGGGCCGGAACATCCGGACCCTGGAAAGCCTGACCGGGGTAGATCTGATAATTGACGATACCCCCGAGGCCGTTACGATCTCATCGTTTGACCCCGTGCGCCGTGAGGTCGCGAAGGTCGCGCTCGAGAAGCTCATGACGGACGGCCGAATCCACCCGGGAAGGATTGAAGAGGTAATCGAGAAGGCCCGTGCTGAGGTTGAGGAGCGCGTGCGCACGGACGGTGAGCAGGCGTCGTTTGAGGCAAACGTTCACGGCCTGCACCCGGAGGAGGTCCAGGTTCTCGGACGGCTCAAGTACCGGCACTCCTACGGCCAGAACCTGCTGCGCCACTCAGTGGAGGTGTCGCTGCTCTCTGGACTGCTGGCCACGCACCTGGGCGCCGATCCCCAGTTGGCCCGCCGGGCCGGGCTCCTGCACGATATCGGCAAGGCCCTGACCCATGAGGCCGAGGGAACCCACGTGACCCTTGGCGCCGACCTTTGCAGGCGATACCACGAGCCCCCCGAGGTCCTGAACGCGATCGCCTATCACCACGGCGAGGAGGAAGCCTCATGCTTGGAGGCGGTGATCGTGGCTGCCGCCGACGCGATTTCGGCGAGCAGGCCCGGGGCCCGTAAGGAGACGGTCGAACTGTACATCAAGCGCCTTCAGGCGCTCGAGGAGCTGGCCACCTCGTTCGGAGGCGTGGAGAAGGCATACGCGATTCAGGCCGGGCGGGAGATCCGTGTCATCGTGAAGCCGGCGGAGATTGACGACACCGCGGCCACAATCCTGGCCCGCGACCTGGCCCGCAAGATAGAGGAGCAACTCAAGTACCCGGGCCAGATCAAGGTCACGGTTCTCCGCGAGACCCGGGTCGTGGAGTACGCGCGGTGACCGGGTGAGGATCCTGTTCGTGGGTGACATCACCGGGAAGCCAGGCAGGCGGCTCGTTGCCGAGCACCTGCCGACGCTACGGCGATCCCGGGGTCTCGACGCGGTGATCGCCAACGGGGAGAACGCCGCAGGCGGCAGGGGGTTGACCGCGCGCGTGGCGGAGGAGATGTTTGCCGCCGGCGTGGACGTTATCACGGCCGGCAACCACGTCTGGAACAACCGGGAGGCCTACGAACTGCTCGATGCGGACCCCCGCATTCTGCGGCCAGCCAACTACCCCCCTGGCGTGCCAGGAAGGGGCGCGGCGGCCATCACGACCGCGGGCGGCGTCAGGATCGGCGTGATCAACCTGCAAGGCCGCGTGTTCATGCAGGAGTTGGACGATCCGTTCCGCACCGCGCGTGACCTCGCCCGCAGGTTGCGCGCGGAGCTCCCCACGGTCGTGGTGGATTTCCATGCCGAGGCCACGTCAGAGAAGGTGGCCATGGGATGGCACCTGGACGGCTACGTGAGCGCGGTAATCGGGACGCACACGCACGTGCAGACCGCCGATGAGCGCGTTCTGCCTGAGGGCACCGCCTACATCACCGATGTCGGAATGACAGGGCCGCGCGACGGGATCATCGGCATGGCCCGCACGGCAGTACTGGAACGGTTCATGACGCAGCTCCCGGTGCGCTTTGAGGTGGCCACCGGCCCGGTCATGCTCAACGCGGTAATGGTGACCGTGGAGGGCGACGGGCGTGCCACATCCATCGAACGCATCCAGGTCCTCAGCGGGGACGAGCCGCGTGCGGATTGACCTCCACACCCACACGCTGGCATCGGATGGGCTCATGGACCCGGCCTCTCTGGTCATGGATGCCGGATCCCGGGGCGTGGGACTCCTCGCCATCTGCGATCACGATTCGACCGCCGGGGTGGACGATGCCCTCTCCGCGGGGAAGAAGACAGGCGTGGAGGTCTGGCCGGCCGTGGAGCTCTCCTGCGACATCGAGGCAGGCGAGGTCCACGTGCTGGGGTACTTCGTGGATCACCGGCGAAACTGGTTTCAGGTGCTGCTCGCCCGGCTGCGAGAAGGCCGCGCGGATCGCGCGGCGCGCATGGTTGGAAGGCTGGCAGCGCTCGGGGTGCCGGTTGCGTACGGGCGGATCGCCACGATGGCGGCCGGGGGCGCGATCGGCCGGCTACACGTGGCCCGGGCACTCGTGGAAGCCGGCCACGTGCGCGACACCGCCGATGCCTTCGATCGCTTCATCGGTCGCGGAGGGCCTGCCTACGCCGAGCGGCTCAAGCTGACGCCGGTCCAGGCCATCGAGATCATCCGCGCTGCCGGCGGTCTGGCCGTGCTCGCGCACCCCGGTTGGGGAACAGATGATGAGATGATTCGCGATCTGGCCAGGGCCGGTCTGGACGGTCTCGAGGTCTACTACCCGGACCACAGCCCATCTCAGGTGGAGCACTACAGGGGTATGACCAAGGGGCTGGGCCTCCTGATGACCGGAGGCACGGACTTCCACGGCGGCGTCATGGCCACGCGCGTGCCCGTGGGCAGCCAGTATGTCCCGGAATCCATAGTCGCGCCGATCCGAGAGGCCGCGGCGGGCAGGCACCCTCAGGCCGAGCCGCCGACGCTGCAACTGCTCGCAGGGTGATTCGTTAAGACTGATCTGGTAGAGACGAGAGGAGCATTCCTATGCGGTGCCCCAAGTGCGGTACGGACAACCCCCCAGGGCGTACCCTGTGCGTGCGTTGCAGCACCCGCCTTCGGGCGGCAGCCGGCGGGGGCCCTGCCGTCCCGGATACCGGCGAGATCCTCATGCCACGGCTGCGCGCGGACCTGCTGCGCCTGGTCGTGGTGGCAGCGGTTGTGGTCGCCCTGGCCGCGGCGTTGGGCACGCTGCTGCGCTGATCCGCCGTGACCGAGGCCAGCCCGCCGCTGCGCCTGCTGCCCTCAGTGGATCGGGTCGTGGCAGAACTGCGCAGGCGCGGGCTGCTGGAGGAGTTCCCCAGGAGGGTGGCCACGCTCGCCTCCCAGCAGGCGGTGGCTGAGGCGCGGCGCGCGCTCCAGGAGGGCGAGAGGGGCGTGGATCCAGAGGCAGTCGTGGATCCAGGGGCCATCGTGGATCGCGCCGCCGCCCTGTTGCGGCGGCAGTTCGGGGATGGTCTTCGGCGCGTCATCAACGCCAGCGGGATCATCCTGCATACCAACCTCGGACGCGCGCCGCTCTCGAGGGCGGCGCAGGCCGCGGTGGAAGCGGTTTCATCCGGCTACAGCTCCCTGGAGATAGACCTGGAGAGCGGCGAGCGCAGCAACAGGGCCGTTCACGTGGAACCCCTGCTGATCGCTTTGACCGGGGCAGAGGCAGGTTTTGCGGTGAACAACGCCGCCTCGGCAGTGGTCCTTGCGCTGGCGGCCCTGGCCGCGGGGCGTCAGGTGCTGGTCGGGCGCGGCGAGCTCGTGGAGATCGGCGGTGGATTCCGGCTGCCCGACGTGATGCATTCCAGCGGCGCCCGTCTGGTGGAGGTGGGCACGACCAACCGGACTTACCTCTCCGACTATGCCGCGGCCCTGGGCCCGGACGCGGCGATGCTGCTGAAGGTCCATCGAAGCAACTTCGCGCAGAGCGGCTTCGTGCACGACGCGACGCTGCCCGAGCTTGTCGAACTGGGGCGACGCCGCGGCGTACCGGTCGTTCATGACCTCGGCAGCGGCTGCCTGGTCGAGACGGCCCGCGTCGGGCTTCCGGCGGAGCCGACGGTGCAGGCCTCGGTTGCCGAAGGCCCGGATCTGGTCATCTTCAGCGGCGACAAGCTCCTGGGCGGGCCGCAGGCCGGGCTGCTCGTGGGACGGCACGCCGCCGTGGATCGCTGCCGCAGCCACCCGCTGGCCAGGGCCGCGCGCCTAGACAAGATGGACCTGGCCGCGCTGGCAGCGACCCTGCGCGCGTACCTGGAGCCGGATCGGGCCTGGCGTGAGATCCCCATACTCGCCCTGCTCGCCCGCACCCCGGAAGCCAGGCGCAGGCTGGCGTTGCGTCTGGCCAGGGCCATCAAGAAGGGAATCGGCGAGGTGGCTTCCGTGGATGTCGTGGATACCTGCGGGGAGGCAGGAGGGGGAACGCTTCCCGGCGCCGATATTCCCTCCTGGGCAGTTCGGATTCGCCCGTCATCAACGCGGCCTGAGGAGTGGGCGTCGCGCCTGCGGATGGGATCCACCTCGGTAGTCGGGGTCCTCCGCGAGGGAGCCCTGCTCCTGGACGTGCTGGCAGTGCTGCCCGGGGAGGACCGGCGGCTGCCGGCCCTGGTCAGGGCCGCGGCCCCCGCCCGCTGATGCATCCCGTCACAATCGGCACCGCCGGGCACATAGACCACGGCAAGAGCGCGCTGGTGCGGGCGCTGACCGGCACGGACCCCGATCGGCTGGCAGAGGAACAGCGGCGTGGAATGACCCTCGACCTGGGCTTCGCGCACCTGGACATGCCCGGGGGCCGACGCGTGGGTATCGTGGATGCCCCAGGCCACGAGGCGTTGGTCCACAACATGCTGGCCGGCGCAGGTGGTATTGACCTGGTCATGCTCGTGGTAGCCGCAGATGAAGGTGCGATGCCCCAGACGCGGGAGCACGTGGATATTCTGCGGTTTCTCTGCCCCCGGGGCGGCGTCGTGGTCATCAACAAGATGGACCTGGCCCCTGATCCTGAATGGGTATCTGCGGTCGAGGAGGACCTGGCAGGGCTAGTTGCTGGCACGGTCCTGGACGGGGCGCCGGTCGTCCGCGTCTCGGCGAAGACCGGCGATGGGCTGGCAGGCCTTGTGGCTGTGCTCGAACGGATGGTAGAGGGGGTGCCGGCAAGATCGGCCGACGGACCGGTGCGCATGCCTGTGGACCGCTCGTTTACCATGCAAGGGTTTGGGACCGTGGTGACGGGCACGGTCTGGAGCGGGCGCGTCCGGTACGGGGACACGCTCGTGCTGCTTCCCTCGGGCCGCGAGACCAGGGTGCGCGGAGTCCAGGTTCACGGCGAGCCGGTTCAGGAGGCCACGGCAGGGAGCCGCGCCGCCGTCAACCTGGCCGGGATCGAGAAGAGCGAGGTCTGCCGCGGGGACGTTCTGGCAACACCCGGCGCGTTTCGGGTCACCGACCGGCTGGACGTCAGGCTGAGGATGCTACCGCGCGCGCCCACGCTCCGGCACGCCGCCCGGCTGCACGTTCACATCGGCGCCGGCGAGACGATTGCCCGCGTGGCGCTGATCGGCCGTACTGCGCTGGGGCCTGGGGAGGAGGGGCTGGCCCAACTCCGGATGGACAGGCCCGTGGTTGCCGTCCACGGCGACAGGTTCGTAGTGCGGCGCTACTCGCCCACCATTACAATAGGCGGCGGCATCGTCCTGAACCCGGCGCCGCCCCAGCGCCGCAGGCGGGCAGGGGATGCGGCAGAAATGGAAGCCGTGGAGCAGGGCGGGGTTGGTGCACTGGTCGCCGCGGCTGTTGCGGCGCGCGGCCGTGGCGGGATGCCATCCTCCGAGGTCGCAGCGGCGTCCGGCGTGCCCGAGGGTGCCGCCCGAGAGGCACTCGCGAAGGCGCTGGCAGACGGCCTGGTACAGACCGTGGGCGACCGGCTCTACGCGGCATCGGTCGTAGGCGAAGCCCGCAGGATCATAGAGGAAACGCTCGGGAGGCACCACCGGGCCGTGCCGTGGCGCCGCGGTATGCCGCGGGAGGAGCTCAAGAGCAAGGTTCAGGCAGGCGCCTCGGACCGCCTGTTTGACGCTGTGGTCTCGGATCTGCTGGGCAGCGGAGGGTTGGCCGAGGCCCGCGGCCTAGTGGCGCTGGCCTCTCACGTGCCCCAGGTTCGAGAGGGCGACAGGCGCGTGCGGGAGGCCCTCCTGATGCTTCTGGAGCGCCGGGGTGTCATACCCAGCCCGGCCGAGGAGATTGGGCTCCTGGGCCCTCCTGACGCGGTGGATCGGGCCTTCCAGATGCTTGCCGACGAGGGCCTGGTTGTGCAGGTCGCACCCGACCTCCGGCTGGCCGCGGCAACCGCCGAGCGTGTTCGACAGGCGGTCGTCGAGATGGCCCGGGTGGGAACCGACGTGACCGTGGCGTCGCTGCGGGACCGGTTACAGACGAATCGCAGGACCGCCCTGGCGCTTCTGGAGTACCTGGATTCCGCTAGAGCGACTCGGCGCGTGGGCGACCGGCGTATCCTGGGCCCCCTGGCCGAGCGGCCGCTGTGGCCGTCCGGTTAGTCGGTCACGCGGACGTCTGCTATGCGCGTGGTGGCCGACCAGGAGGTGAACTCCTGGCATATGCCCGGGGATAGATCAACTGCGGCCCGGGCCGATCCGCCCGGAGGGATTGCGCCGACAGCAGCACTCCCTGTGCGGCTGTCCTGGACGAACCTGGGAGCCGGCAGCGCCAGGCGGCATGTGCCCTCGATCTGAACCACGACCCTGGCGCCGGCCACGGCCACCGAGCTGCGGTTGCTCACGACCACCACGAACCCCTGCGTGCCGCCCACCCACTGCACCGACGCCTCCAACTGCTTCCCGATGATCTGCGCGAACTGCGCCAGGCCTTTGATCTCACCGGCGTGCTCGGCCAGGGCACCGGTGATCTGTCCGGTCGGCCTGATGGTGACCGTATACCGGCGGACCACATCGGTCACCTGAAGGCGCACCTCGAAGCCAGAGGTCCCTCCGCTGGGGACCGGGTTGGGATACAGCGGGGCCGATCCCTCTGCCACGCGGCGGCCGGCCTCGTCAAACGCCCGCACCTCCGCGTAGACCACCATTGGCCGGCCGCGGTTCTCAACTGTGCCGGTGACGACTAGCGTGGTATCTTCCACGCGGGCAGATGATGCCCGAACGCTCCAGCCCCCGGGAGCCGCGGTGCGTGTGGGACTGGGGGCCCCTGGGGCTGCCTGCCTGGGCGCCGCCGGGGTGGCGCGCAGGCCTACTTCGGCCCTGAAGACCTCCACTGATTCGACCCTGTCGCGGCGCAGAAGGAACGCCACGCCAGCAAAGGGGTAGGATAGGAGGTCTCCTTCTGGAAGCGTAGTGGTGATGCTGGCGGCCGCGTCAGCGTAGGCGGTGCGCACCGCGGCACCAGGGGAGCCGGGGCCGACCCCGCGCGCGGTGCGGCACGCTGCCGATCTAGTCGCGATCCTCTCCACGAATCCGTAGTCGGCGATCATCTGCGCCCACGGGTCGCGCAGGGCGTAGGTCACCCGCGATCCCACGGCCTGCTCGCGCAGAGGTGCACCCGTGATCGCCAGAGCGGCACGCGCCGTCATGCCGAGCCGCACGCCACCGATGCCGGTGCCGTCCACGATGGCGCAGTCAGCAGGGCCACCAAGAAGGGAGGTGCCGGACGCTGCCAGAACCAGCGCGCCAGCCATGGCCAGGATCCATCGCGTCTGCATGGCGCTCACCTACTCGATACTACGACAGAGGCCGCCTGGTCCCTCCATCGGTCACCGGATTCCAGATTACGGACTCCCACGCCTTGCCGGTCACGCCGCGTGGACGTACAATGCACCTACGGCCCGGCCATCGTGCGGAGGGCAGCGTCCGCCGGTGCGGGCCCCGGTCTTCAAAACCGGTCGCTGGGCCGGAAGGTCCAGGCTGGGTTCGATTCCCAGGGCCCTCCGCCACAACCGAGCGAGGCAGGCGCGTGTTCCCATCCTCACGCACGACGCAGAGTCTTCTCCTTCTCATGGTGGTCGCGGTGTCCGTGGCCACCGGTGCCGTCATCGTTCGAGCGGTGGACCACGCCAGGGGCGTGCGGGTCGCCATGGGACTCGACGGCAATGAGATCCACATCTGGAACTCCACGAACAACACCTGGAGCGTGTGCTCGGTGGTCCTGGACGACCGCTACGGCCTCGAGACAACAAGCATCCCTGTACGCACGCTGCTGATGCTTCCCAAGCGGCTGTTTGGAGCGCCCGACGACTGGGAGCCAAAGCGCGCCGTCGTCCGGTGCGCGGAACCCAGGAAGGCCGAGTGGGAGAACCGGATCAATCCCACTAGATTCTGATATCCACAATCGCCGAGACTCCCACGCCGGGCACACGGCGTAGTGATTCCCAGGGTTTCAGATTGTCCACGGGCACCAGCGCCTTTATCCGAAACGCCGCCTGGAAGTCCGCTTCGATCACGGCCACGGCCTGCACGCGATCCACCGCGGCCGCGGGTCCTGATACCTGCGCGGCCCCGACGTATGCGGCCCCCGGCGAAGTCACTCCTATCGTGATGCTCAGTATCGGGACCACCTTGGTTTGCTCCCGGACCGCGACACCCCGGTTCTGCAGCAGGTCGTTGATGAAGGAGTTGATCTGCGGGGCGAAGGTACGCACGGCGTAGCCGATCCCCAGCGTCTTAATTATCCCGAAGATGTCCTGCCCCTGGACCCTGGTGGCCGTCGCCCCAACGAGAAGTGCTACTGCTAGGATCAAAGCCCCCACGCGCGCGGTGCGCATATTCATCCTCCCGGTTCCGAGATAACTCGGCTTCTCCGTTCTCTCTGCTTCTACGCAGCGCGGCTTGATCATGTTCCCTCTCTAATCGAACGTATCGCAGACCGCACCGCGCGCCGCCGAGGACACCAGCCGGGCGTACTTGGCCAGAGCCCCGCGCGCATACCGGGGAACCG
The DNA here is from genome assembly GCA_016869025.1 of Armatimonadota bacterium. NCBI lineage: Bacteria > Bacillati > Armatimonadota > Armatimonadota bacterium. Next base: position 44,027 of record VGFA01000003.1, read on the forward strand.
GCGCCGTCCATGCATGCCTGCGCCGTTCGATCTCGTCGGAGGGCACCTCCAGGTTCAGGCGCCGGTTCGGGATGTCAACAAGAATCGTGTCGCCCTCACGCACCAGGGCAATCGGGCCGCCTGCGGCTGCTTCTGGTGCAACGTGTCCGACCATCACGCCGCGCGTGGCGCCGGAGAAGCGGCCGTCGGTGATCAGCGCCACCTCCTGGCCCAGGCCGCGGCCGACGAGCGCCGAGGTGACCGCGAGCATCTCGCGCATCCCAGGTCCGCCCTTCGGACCCTCGTGGCGGATCACAACCACGTCACCGGCGCCGATCTGCCCTTTGATGACTGCGGCGAACGCATCCTCCTCGCGCTCGAAGACACGGGCCGGCCCCTGGTGGGTCTTCTTGGTCACGCCCGCGGTTTTGATGACGGCGCCCTCCGGCGCCAGGCTGCCCCGAAGCACGGCCAGACCACCCTCGCGCTCCAGCGGCTGGCTCACCGGTACGACGACCGGGCAGCCCTCCGCCTTCACGCCGGAGAGGTTCTCACGCACCGTGCGCCCGGTGACGGTCATCGCCGCTCCGCTCAGCAGGCCAGCGTCGAGCAGCGCGCGCATCACGACGGGAACGCCTCCGACACGATCGAGATCCGCCATGACGTATCGCCCGCCCGGGCGCAGGTCGCCAATGTGGGGCGTTGCGCGGCTGAGGTTGTCGAAGTCCTCCAGGGATAGGGCGACGCCGGCCTCATGGGCTATTGCCAGGAGATGCAACACCGCGTTGGTGCTGCCACCCAGGGCGACCACTACGCGGATCGCGTTCTCGAACGCCTCCCGCGTCAGGATGTCACGCGGCCGGATGCCGTCTCGCAGCATCTTCATCGCGGCCTCCCCGCTGGCGCGGCACGCCTGCTCACGCCGGGGGTCCACCGCAGGGATCGAGGCCGCGCCGGGCACCGACAGACCAATCGCCTCCATCGCGGCGGCCATGGTGTTGGCGGTGTAGAATCCGCCGCAGCTACCGGCACCTGGACAGGCGCGGCGCTCCAGGGCGTCCACTGCCTCGGCGGTCATCTGGCCCTGCGCGTGCATCCCGACTGCCTCGTAGACGTCCTGTATCGTCACGTCTCTACCTTCAAACTCGCCCGGCATGATGGTGCCGCCGTAGAGAAAGACCCCGGGTAGGTTGAGTCGGGCTAGCGCCATGACCGATCCGGGCAGGCTCTTGTCGCACCCGGCGATGGCCACGAGCGCGTCGAAACACTGGGCACGCGCCATCAACTCGATCGAGTCGGCTATCACCTCACGGCTGACCAGGGAGGCTTTCATTCCCTCGTGGCCCATGGCGATGGCATCGCTGACGGCGATCGTGCAGAACTCCTGAGGCGTGCCGTTGGAGGCACGCACCCCGTCCTTCACCCACTGGGCCTGGACGTCGAGGTTAAGGTTGCACGGGGTGACCTCGTTCCAGGTGCTGGCCACGCCTGCAATCGGGCGGCGCAGGTCGTTGTCGCCCAGCCCGGTGGCCCGGAGCATCGCCCTGTGCGGGGCGCGCTGGACGCCTTCCGTGATCTCACTACTGCGGTGCTTGGGGTCAATGGTGGGGGGGGTGTCCACGTTCAATCTCCTTCTCAAACCGCGGCGCGGTGTATTGGCCCCATGATAGGCGGGGGGTCGGGGCGAATCAACAGGATGACGCCCGCTGTGGTAGCATTGTGGGGTGACCCGCGACTCCTCGCTGACACCCATGATGCGCCAGTACCAGGAGCTAAAGGCCCGGCATCCGGGCGCGCTGCTCATGTTCCGGTTGGGCGACTTCTATGAGCTGTTCTTCGACGACGCGCGTGTGGCGGCGCGGGAACTCGAGATAGTGCTGACCTCCCGCGAGGTAGGCAAGGGACGGCGCGCGCCCATGTGCGGCGTGCCCCACCATGCCCTCGCCGGCCACCTGGCGCGGCTGGTGGACCGGGGATACCGCGTGGCGATCTGTGACCAGGTCGAGGACCCAAGCAAGGCGCGCGGGCTGGTCCGCCGGGAGGTGACCCGGGTGGTCACGCCGGGCACCGTGATGGATGCCGCGTTGCTGCCGTCCAGAGAGCATCGCTACCTGGCGGCCGTCTCAGGCGAGGCCGGCGCATGGGGCGTGGCAGCGGCAGACCTCTCGACCGGGGACTTCATGGCGACCCAGATCGAGGGTCCCGACGCCGACCGCCGGCTGGCCGACGAGATCGCGCGCCTGGACCCGCGCGAGATCGCGATCCCCGCGGCCGAGGTTCCGTCCGGCACAAACCAGACAGGAGCCGGCCTTGCCGCCATGGACGGCGGGGCAGTGCAGACCGCGGGGGGCCGTTGGACGCACCTGGATGCCTGGCGCTTCGATCCGGGTGTGGCCCGGCGCGCGCTGCTCGATCACTTCCGCGTTACCTCACTGGACGGTTTCGGATGCGAGGCGTTGGCCCTCGCCACATCCGCGGCCGGTGCTCTGGTGCAGTACCTCCAGCAGACGCAACAGAGCCCTCTGGCGCACCTGCGCGGTCTGCGCGTGTACAGGACAGAGTCGGTCCTCGATCTGGATGAGATCACGCGCCGGAACCTCGAGCTGCTGCGCAACCGCAGCGACGGCAGCGCGCGCCATACCCTGGTGGGCGTGCTGGATGAAACCATGACCGCGATGGGAGGGCGGCTGCTCAGGGAATGGTTGCTTCGGCCGCTGCTCGACGTGGATGCGATCTCGGCGAGACACCGCGCCGTGGGCGCCGCGCTGGAAGACCGCATCCGCAGGGAAGCCGTGCGCGGAACGCTGCGCGCGCTGCCTGACCTGGCCCGTCTCGTGGGACGGATTGGCCATGGTTCGGCAACCGCCCGCGACCTGTGCGCCCTGCGTGAGGGGCTCGAGCGGCTGCCGGGTCTGCGCGAGCAGGTTGCGCAGTTGCCTGATGCGCGATTCGCCGGCCTCGCGGAGGCGCTGGATCCGCACGGTGACATCGCCGCGCACATAGCCCGCGCGCTGGTGGACGATCCACCTGCTGGCCTGCGCGACGGAGGGATGATCCGGCCGGGCTATGCCCCCGCGCTTGACAGCCTTCGGGAGGCCGCCTCCGGCGGCAAGGCCTGGATAGCCGGCCTGGAGGCCTCCGAGCGTGAGCGCACCGGCATTCGCTCCCTGCGTGTGGGGTTCAACAAGGTCTTTGGGTACTACATCGAGGTGTCAAACGCCAACCAGCACCTCGTGCCCGCGGACTACGTCCGCAAGCAGACCCTGACCGGCGCCGAGCGGTACATCATGCCCGAGATGAAGGAGCGCGAGGACGCCATCCTGGGCGCCGAGGAGCGCATAGCCGCGCTGGAGTTGGAGCTGTTCTCGGCGCTTCGCGATGCGGTGGCCGCGAGGGCGTCTTCCCTGCAGGAGGTGGCGCGGGCGCTGGCCGAAACCGACGTGCTGCTGTCCCTGGCCGTGGCAGCGGAGAGGGGGGACTACGTCAGGCCCGAGATCGCGGCCGAGCCGGTCCTCGAGATACGCGACGGCCGTCATCCGGTGGTGGAGCGTCTCCTGGAAGGCGAGCGATTCGTTCCCAACTCACTCCGGCTGGACGTGCGCGACCGCGCTCTGCTGATCGTCACCGGCCCCAACATGGCGGGCAAGAGCACGCTGCTGCGCCAGGCAGCACTGATAGCCGTAATGGCGCAGATGGGCTCGTTCGTGCCGGCGGCCTGGGCGTGCGTGGGCATCACCGACCGCATCTTCACGCGGGTGGGGGCCACGGACGAGATCGCCTCGGGCCGGAGCACCTTCCTGGTAGAGATGCAGGAGGTTTCGCGCATCCTGCACGGCGCCACCGAGCGCAGCCTGATTCTACTGGACGAGGTCGGACGCGGCACCAGCACCTACGATGGGATGAGCCTGGCATGGGCGGTGGTCGAGTACCTGCACAACCACATCGGTGCGCGCACGCTGTTTGCGACGCACTTCCATGAACTCACCGAGCTGGCAGAGGTGCTGCCCCGCGTCCACAACATAGCCATGCAGGTACAGGAGCAGGGCGAGCAGATCGTGTTCCTGCACACCGTGGCCGATGGCCGCGCGGACCGGTCGTACGGCATCCACGTGGCGCGGCTGGCGGGCATTCCAGGAGAGGTGATCGCGCTGGCCGGCCGTATCCTCCAGCAGCTCGAGGCAGCCGCGGCTCGGCCCGGCGAAGCCGATGCCGAACCCGTGCCCTCCCGGGCGCGCAGGCCCAGGCAACTGCCACTGGCGCTCGAACTTGCGTCACCGCTTGAAGAGGAGCTGCTGGGCATGGCCATCGAGACGATGACCCCGCTGGAAGCTCTGCGGGTTCTCGCGGAGCTGCGCGAACGCGCGCGCGTAAGGCGGGCCGGCGCCCCTGAACGCAAGGACAGGCGGCTGCAATGACGCCGATCCATGTGCTGGAACGGTCGGTCGCCGAGCGCATCGCCGCCGGCGAGGTGATCGAGCGCCCGGCCTCGGTGGTCAAGGAACTGGTGGAGAACGGCCTGGATGCCGGTGCCCGCGCGATCACCGTCGAGGCCGAGGGCGCGGGCCTCCGTCTGATCCGGGTGACCGACGACGGCGAAGGCATCCCGCCCGACCAGGTCGGCCTGGCCTTCGAGCGCTTTGCCACCAGCAAGATTGCCTGCGTCGAAGATCTGGAGCGGGTTACGAGCTACGGTTTCAGGGGTGAGGCCCTACCCAGCATCGCTGCGGTCGCCCGGGTGACGCTCACGACCCGGACGCAGGACGCTCTCAGCGCGGTGCGGGTTGTCGTGGTCGGCGGCGTGCCTCGGGCCTCGGGTGCCCACGGTGCCCCCCCTGGGACTACCGTGGAGGTGAGCGCGCTCTTCTACAACACTCCCGCACGCCTGAAGTTCCTGAGATCCCCGGCCCGTGAGCAGGCACTGCTTGCCGAGGCGCTGCAACGCGCGGCGATGGCGCATCCCGAGGTTGCCTTTCGGTTGATCACAGACGGCCGCGAAGCCGGGTGGTGGCCCCGAACAGAGCCGGGTCAACGTATGGCTGAGCTGCTAGGGGCAGGGACAGCCCAGGACCTGATTCCAGTGTGGGGCACGGTGCCTGCCGGCGCCTTCCACGGCTGGCTCGGGCGCCCGGAGCGCGGCCGGCCCAACCGCTCCGGAGCGCACCTCTTCGTCAACCACCGTCCTGTCCAGAGCGCGCTCCTCCGTAGAGCAGCGGAGCAGGGCTATGCGCAATTGATGCCCGTGGGACGATTCCCGGTCTTTGCGCTCTTCGTAGAGGTGGATCCGGCCGCACTCGATGTCAACGTCCACCCGCGCAAAATGGAGGTGCGGTTCCGGGAGGAATCCCGGCTGTTCGGCGCCGTGGCCCACGGCGTGAGGGAGGCGCTGCTGTCGAGCCCGCTCATCCGTCAGGCGGCGGGCTCGGCGGGCCCCAAGGTCCTGGGGATGCCTGCCCAGGGAGAGATGCTTTCGTTGCTACGGGGAGTCGGGGAGGCCGCTGCGCGCGAGGCCGGAGCGGCCTATGCGGCTCCGCCTGCCAAGCGCATGCCAGTGCTCCGCCCGATCGGCCAGCTCCTCGACACGTATATCCTGGCCGAGGGCCCGGATGGTCTCTATCTCGTTGACCAGCATGCCGCGCACGAGCGCGTCCTCTACGAGCGTCTCATCGCGTCCCGCCGCAGAGGAAGCCTCACGAGCCAGGGCCTGGCGATTCCTCTGGCCGTGGAGCTCGTGCCCTCGCATATGGCGATGCTGATCGGCCACGGCGACCACCTCGCGCAGATGGGCTTCGAGGTTGAGCCGTTTGGCGCTGGCACCGCCATCTTGCGCGCGGTGCCGGCGACGGTCCCAGGCGTTCCGGGCGCGGACCTCCTGCTGCGCGCGATAGGCAGTCTTCAGGGGGATGGGGAGGAGGACCCCCTGGAGCGGATTGCCATCGCGACCGCCTGCCACACAGCGATACGCGCCGGAGACAGGCTGAGTCCCGATTCGGTCTCGGCGTTGCTGGCCGACCTGAACGCGGCCGAGGATCCGTTCACGTGCTTCCACGGCCGCCCCACGATCATCGCCGTTTCCCGCGAACAGATCGAACGATGGTTCCTGAGAGGATAGCCGCAGCCGACCGCCTTGCCGTGCTGTGCGGCCCGACCGCGGTGGGCAAGACCGCGGTGGCCGTCGCGCTGGCTGAGCGCATGGGCGCTGAGATCGTCGCGGCCGACTCCCGCTCGGTCTACCGCGGCGCGGATGTCGGGACGGCCAAGCCGACCCCTGACGAGCGCCGCCGCGTGCGGCACCACCTGCTCGACGTGGCCGATCCAGACGAGGCGTTCACCCTGGCCGACTACCAACGGCTGGCCCGGCAGGCGCTGGCCGACATACGCGCGCGGGCCCGGCTGCCGCTGCTGGTGGGAGGGACAGGCCTCTACATCCGCGCGGTCGTGGACGATCTCGCCCTTCCGCCTGTGTCTCCGGACCCTGCGCTGCGCGCCGCCCTTGAGGCAGAAGAGCGAAGCCACGGGCCCGGACACCTGCACGCGCGACTTGCCGGCCTCGATCCGGGCGCGGCGGCCCGCATCCACCCACACAACCTGCGCCGGGTGATCCGCGCGATGGAGGTTGTCCTGCGGACCGGGCGCCCCATATCGGCGCAGCAGAACCAGGGCATCGGGAGTGTAGTCGGTACCGTGACGATGGTGGGGCTCACGATGGAGCGGGCGCACCTCTACCGGCGCATTGACGCGCGCGTCGAGGCACAGTTGGCCTCCGGGCTCGCGGAAGAAACCCGGCGCCTGCTGCATCAAGGCATTCCTCTGACCGCCCCGATAATGCAGGCGCTCGGATACAAGGAGATGGCCGGATGGTTGACGGGTGCCTACGACGCCGTCGAGGCCGTCCGGCGCCTGAAGCGCAACACGCGCCGCTACGCGAAACGGCAGCTTACTTGGTTCAGGCGCGATGCACGGATCCGGTGGGTGGATGCAACCGATCTGACGCAGGGAAGCGCGATCGATCGCGTGCATGCTATCATGAACTCGATGCTGTTCAGACAAGTGGAGGCGTGATGCAGTCACAGCGACTTCGCAGAATCGGCGCTTACATGTTTGCCGACCTCGACCGCAAGCAGGCCGTGCTGGAAGCTCGTGGGGTGGATGTGATCAACCTTGGGGTAGGGGATCCCGACCTGCCGACGCCGCCGCACATCGTACGTGCCCTTGAGGAAGGCGCCCAGGACCCGCGCACGCACCGGTATCCGCCCTACCGGGGAACCGAGGCGTTCCTGCGGGCGGCCGCGGATTGGATTCTGAGCCGGTTCGGCGTGCGCGTGGATCCTGAGCAAGAGGTGCTGGCGCTCATCGGCTCAAAGGAAGGCCTGGCACACCTGCCCTGGGCCGTGTTGAACCCCTCCGAGGTCGCGCTCGTGCCCGATCCAGGTTACCCGGTCTACCGGTCCTCAACGATAATGGCCGAGGGCGAAGTGGTGGCGATGCCGCTGGAGGCCGACCGCGGCTTCCTGCCGGATTTCGACCGCATTCCCACGGAGGTTCTGCGGCGCGCGCGGCTGGTCTTTCTCAACTACCCCAACAACCCCACCGGTGCCACCGCCGATCTGGAGTTCTTCGCGCGCGCGGTGGAGTTCGCACGACGCCACAATCTGCTGGTCGCGCATGACAACTCCTACTGCGAGATCGCCTACGACGGCTACCGCCCCCCGAGCATCCTCGAGGTGGACGGCGCCCGGGAGGTGGCGATAGAACTTCACTCGCTTTCCAAGGCGTTCAACATGACCGGATGGCGGGTTGGGTTTGCCGCAGGATGCGCCGAGGCCGTAGGCGCGTTGGGCGCGCTCAAGACCAATGTGGACTCCGGCGTCTTCCGGGCGGTACAGCACGCGGCGGTGGCCGCGCTCACCGGTCCCCAGGATGTTATCACGCCCACGCTCGCGACCTACCGCTCCCGTCGGGATCGGCTTGTCTCAGCCCTGCGCTCGGTCGGGTGGTCCCCGCCGGTGCCGAGGGCGACGCTGTACGTATGGATGCCCACCCCGGGCGGCGCCTCTTCGGTGGCGTTTGCCGCCGAGGTCCTGGAGCGCACCGGCGTGGTCATCACGCCCGGGATCGGCTACGGTACCCACGGTGAGGGATACGTACGCCTGTCGCTCACCACCCCGGACGCGCGGCTCGACGAGGCGCTGGATCGCATCCGGAAGGCCTATGCGTAGGCGCGGCCAGGGAAGGGGGGTGCCGTAATCGGCACGATCTGGGGGCTACCCCGCACCGTAGCGCCGACCCACCGCCGGATGCTGGAGACCCTTGAGCGGCGGAAGGCGCCGGCGAACCGCATTGCAGGCGTAGACCTGATCGAGATTCTCGCCCACCTCGCCCACGCGCTCAAGCGCGAGGTGGGCGTGCTCCTCGACCGCAACGGCACGGTCGCCCACGTGATAGTGAGCCGGCGCTGGCAGTCCCTTGCTGACGAGATGGGACGGCGGGTGGGGGGACGCGGTTCCATGCTGCGATACATCGAAGCACATCCCCACGCCGACGGCCGGCCCGACGACGGCGACTCCCGGGTGCTCGAACGGCTCGACCTGGACCTGGTGATCACCGTGGGCACCAGCCGCGGCCGCCCCACGGGATTCTGGTTGTTGGAACAGACCCAGACCAGGGCTGCGGGAGACGGCACCAGGACGGCCGTGGAAGGACCGCACGCGCTCGCAGTGCTCGATGATCTGGACCTCCAGCCGCTCACGCGCATGGCCGACGCCGCTCGGCGGCGGGCCGGCGCGCGAGCCACCACCATGGGCCGGCCGGAGCGCGCGGTAATGGTCGCCCTGGACCGCTCCGGGGATGCGGGCCCATCGCTGGCCGAACTCTCGAGCCTGGCCCGGACGGCCGGGGCAGACCCGGTCGCCACAGTGATTCAGCGCCGCACCCGGCCTGACCCTGCTCGCTACCTGGGAAAGGGCAAGGTGGACGAGGTCCTGCGTACCACCGAGGCGTCCACAGCCGATCTGGTCCTGGTTGACGACGAACTTACGCCTGTGCAGCAGCGGGTGCTGGAGAGCGACCTCGGCGTCAAGGTTCTGGACCGCACCGCGCTCGTGCTCGACATCTTCGCTCAGCGCGCCAGGAGCCGGGAGGGCCGGCTGCAGGTCGAACTCGCCCAGCTCAACTACCTGCTGCCCCGCCTCACCGGCCGCGGGGTGCTGCTCTCAAGGCTGGGAGGCGGGATCGGTACGCGCGGGCCCGGCGAGACGAAGCTGGAGGTTGACCGCAGGCGTATCCGCTCCAGAATCACTGAACTGCAGCGCGAGATCAACGCGGTCCAGCGGCACCGGGGACGGCAACGGCGGCCCCGGCAGGATGCCGCTCTACCCCAGGTCGCGCTTGTGGGTTACACGAACACGGGCAAGTCCACGCTGCTCAACGCCCTGACCGGAGCCGGGGTATTCGTGGAGGACAAGTTGTTTGCCACGCTGGACCCAACGGTACGACGCCTGGTGCTGCCGGACCGGCGGCCGATCGTGCTGGCGGACACGGTCGGGTTCATCCGGCGGCTGCCCACGCAGCTCATTGCGGCGTTTCGCGCCACGCTCGAAGAGGTAGTGCACGCCGACCTGCTGCTCCACGTGGCCGACGCCAGCCATCCTGATTGGCCCGAGCAGGTTCGCGTCGTGACAGAAGTGCTGGCCTCACTGGGAGCAGGCAGTCATCCCACGCTCCTTGTCCTTAACAAGACCGATGCGTTGACCCCAGAACGGGTGCGGCGGTTGATCGCGGCAAACCCGGAGGCCGTGGCCGTGTCGGCGGCGCGAAGCGAAGGGCTTCCCGGACTGCTTGACGCAATCGGGCGCAGGCTGCCTGAGCCGTGGGTACGGCTTCGCCTGCACGTGCCCTACAGCGATGCCAGGCTCGTGGCGCAGATCCATGACCAGGGCAGGGTGATGGCACAGCGGTACGGGGAGGAGGGGGTCTGGATTGAGGCCGAGGTCCCTGGACCGCTCGCGGTGCAACTGCGGGCGCTTAAGACCCCGGCGCTGGCGCGCCGGCCCGGGCAAAGGGGTCAGTCCAGGCGGCGAAGCACCGCTACTGCCTTGCCCTCGACAACGATCTCGTCGGCGTAGGTCGGCTCCATGGCCGCGTTGGCAGGCTGCAGACGGACCCGCCCGCGCTCGCGGAAGAACTGCTTGACAGTAACCTCGTCCTCGAGTCGCGCCACCACAATGTCGCCGTTGCGGGCGGTCTGCTGGCGTCGCACAACCAGCAGGTCGCGGTCGAGGATGCCTGCCTCGATCATGCTATCACCGTGCACCCGCAGCACGAACGCCTCGGCCCCGTCTGTCCAGCCGGAGGGCACCGGCACATAGTCCTCGATGTTCTGGTCGGCGAGAATCGGGGTGCCGGCGGCGACGCGTCCGATCAGCGGCAGCGCGACGCCCAGATACTGCCTGCCCGCTCCGGGGGCGCCACGCAGCAGCTCAAGCGCACGCGGCTTGCTGGGATCGCGGCGCAGGCAACCCTTGCGCTCGAGCGCCTCCAGGTGACTGTGCACGGTCGAGCTGCTGGTCAACCCCATCGCCTGGCCGATCTCGCGTACCGAGGGCGGGTATCCGCGCGATTCTATGAAGCGCGTCACGAAGGCAAGGATCTCTTGCTGTCGCCGCGTGAGCCCGGATGCCATGGTCGCCTCCTAGAAAGACCTCCCAGGCCGGGAGGCCTCCAAGGGAATGATAGCAGACCATGGGCTGTATGCAAACATGCGTTCGGGTTCGAGGGGGGCCTTTCGAGTGCTTCGCATAATGTCTCTTATGTTAAGTAAGCAAATCCCGCAAGGAAGGAGGGCGTGATGAACCGGTACCTCTCCCTGCTCGTGCGAGGTTTCTTCCTTACCGCCCCTCGAACCGCGGCTGCCGCTTCTCGAGAAACGCAGCCAGGCCTTCTCTGTGGTCGGAGGTTTGGCCGGCGGTCTCCTGGAGAAGCGCTTCGTTTTCGAGTGCGGTTTCGAGTGATGCGCACAGGCCGGCATTGATGGCGTGCTTGGCAAGCCCAAAGGCGCGTGTTGGGCCCTGGGCAAGCCGCAGCGCGAGTTGGGATGTCGCCGCGGGCAGATCATCATGGGGTACCACGCGGTTCACCAGGCCCAGCCGCAGGGCCTCTGCCGCCCCTATCGGCTCATCGCTGAAGGCTATCTCCAGGGAGCGGCCCGTCCCCACCAGACGCGGCAGCAGGAATGTGGCTCCCCCGTCGGGGATCAAGCCGATCCGGGAGAAGCCCAGGGCGAACGATGCACGGTCTGACGCGATCCGCAGGTCTGCTGCGAGTGCCAGGCTGCACCCGGCACCGGCAGCGACGCCGTTGATCGCGGCAATCACCGGCTTCTCCAGCGTCCGCAGCCCGAGGATGATCGGGTTCAGTCGCGCCCGGACGAGTTCGCCGTAGGAAATCCCCGCGGTTCCGGCCCGATCGCGAAGGTCCTGCCCTGAGCAGAACCCCCTCCCCGCCCCGATCAGGACAACACACCTCACCTCGGCCGTTCGCCCAGCAAACCCGACGACGTCGTTCACATCGGTAGCCATCTGCTCGTTGATCGCGTTCAATGAGCCCGGCCGGTTCAGCGTCACCGTGAGCGCGCCATCGTCAAACGACAGAGCCAGTGTATCGTGCGCAGGGAGTTGCAGGGGATCCCTCCGAATCAGCGCCCCTTCCAGTTTGGCGCTCGTTTCTCCAGGAACGCGCGGATGCCCTCGGTCTTGTCCTCTGTGGCGAACAGCAGGTAGAACGCCTTGCGTTCGTAGTCGAGCCCGCCCTCGAGCGTGGTGTCGAACGCCTTCAGGATCGCGTCCTTGGCCATGCGGACCGCAACCGGCGGCTTGGAGGCGATCTGAACTGCCAGGGCCCTGGCCTCGTCCAGGACCGCCTCGTCGGGCACGACGCGCGTGACCAGGCCGATGGCCTGGGCATCGGTCGCGGAGATTGGACGGCCGGTCAGTATCAGATCCATGGCCCGTGCCTTTCCGGCGGCGCGCGTCAGGCGCTGCGTGCCGCCGGCGCCGGGGATGATCCCGATGTTGATCTCGGGCTGGCCGAACCGGGCCCCATCCCCTGCGATGATCATGTCGCAGGCCATCGCCAGCTCGCAACCACCGCCGAGGGCGAACCCGCGCACTGCAGCGATGATGGGTTTGCTGAACTTGCGGACTCGCTCCCACTGCTCGAACCTGTAGCCGGCAAGCATCTCCGCAGGCGTGGCCGAGGCGAACTCGTTCACGTCGGCGCCGGCGGCAAACGCCCGCTCGCCTCCGGTCAGGACCACGCATCGCACATTATCGTCTGTTTCGATGGCATCCAGCGCAGCGGCCAGATCGTCCATCGTTTCCCGGTTGAGCGCGTTGAGCACCTTGGGGCGGTTCAACGTGATCACCGCCACGGCATCGAATTGATCTACGAGGATGTTGCTGTAGGCCATCGTACCGCCTCCTGGATTCTGTGAAGGTGCTAGCGGATGATTGCTACGTCGTAGCCTGCTGCGCGGAGCCGCTCGGCCAGTTGCTCGGCCAGGGTCCGGTCGCGGAACGCCCCCACCCTGACCTTGAAAAGGCCGCTCTCCTGGACGATGTAAGGACTGAAACCAGATGCGCGCAGCGCCTCGACGCGCGCCTCAGCGTTCGCGCGGCTGGCAAATGCGCCGACCTGGACCCTGTACAGGGCCGCAGCCGGCGTGGCCTCTACCCCTGCAGCAGGACGCGCTGGAGAAGGGCGCACCGGAGATGCCTCGGGCCTCGGGGTAGCCGGGCCAGCCGCGGGCGGCGGCGCCTCCTCGGCTTGCGGCGTGGCAGCCGGGGTTGGCGCTGGAAGGCCCGGTGTAGCGATGCCGGGCTGCCGCGGCAGTGCAGATGGCGCAGGCGGCACAGTAGGCGGGGGCGGGATCTCAGGTACTGACGGCGGGGCCGGCGGCTGCGCAGGCCCGGGCAGATGGACCGGCGGCGGAGCCGGGGCTGCGCGTTCGGTTCCAGGTGCCCCCGACCGCGGCTTGATGTACCTCTCCCCTACGAAGTAGCCGACGATCAGCGAGCCGACGAAGAGGACGACGATCACCAGGCCGACCAGGAATGTGTTTGCCCGCACAGATCGGCTTTTCGGCAGGGTCCTCCAAACTCCTCCGGCAACAAGCGGAAATAGCGCCTAGCCCAGATCCCTCACGTATCCTTCGAGGGCCTGCTGGCGACCGCGGATCTCGCGCTCGCGCCGCCGCTCTTCCTCCACCACCTCGGCCGGTGCCTTTGCCACGAACGAAGCATCGGCCAGTTTGCGCGTGATGCGGTCGAGATCCGCCCGCACGGATGCGAGGTCGGCCTGCAGGCGGTGCCGCGCCCTGATCCGGTCGGACTCGGCGACCTCAAGGGTAACCCTCACCCTGGCCGCCACCGTGCCCACCGCGCCCCGGGCAGGACTCCCGCCCTCATCCCCCACGATCCTCAGGCCCGGGGCCCGCATCAACCAGGACAGGTACTCGCGGTGCGCCTCGAGTAGCGGGCGCGCGTCCTCGCCGGCCTCGAGCAAAGGAGCGACGGCCGCGGCCGGCGCCAGACCCAGGTCGGCCCGAAGCGACCGCACGGCGCGCACCACGGCCATGAGGACCTCGACCTGTGCTTCAGCGGTTCCATCTCGCGGTACGCCACGGCCGTCCGGCCATCGGGCCGTCACGATGGTGCTGCCCTCGTGGGGAAGCGCTTGCCAGATCTCCTCGGTGATGTGCGGCATTATCGGGTGGAGCAGCCGCATGATGCCCTCCAGCACGGTCCACAAGGTGTGCTGAATGGCCTGCCGGCGCGCCGGGTCCAGGTTCTCCCGGTAGAGGTCCACCTTGGCCAGTTCCAGGTACCAGTCGCAGTATTCCGACCAGACGAACTCGTGCAGCCGCCGCGCCGCCTTGTCGAAGTCATAGGCCTCCAGCATCTCCGTGGCCTCGCAGATGAGCCGGCCGTAGCGGCTCAGAATCCACCTGTCAATCGCCCCAAGCGAGCCGGATGCGGCGCCTGCCTCAGGCCGGAACCCCCCCAGGTGCATCTGGACGAACCGCGCGGCGTTCCAGATCTTGTTGTTGAAGTTCCGAATGTCCTCGAGCATCTTCTCGCCGAAGCGCAGGTCCTGCTGGCCCTGCGAGCAGCGCAGGATGAGCGCGTAGCGCAGCGCGTCGGCACCGTAGCCCCCCTCCACGTAGTCGAGTGGGTCCAGCCCGGTGCCGAGCGACTTGCTCATGCGCCGGCCTTCCAGGTTCTGAACCATCGGGTTGATGTAGACGTCGGTGAACGGGACGTCGCCCATGAACTCGAGGCCGAACATGATCATCCTGGCCACCCAGAGGAAGATGATATCCCGTCCGGTCGCCAGCACGCTGGTTGGATAGAAGTACTCGAGGTCTGCTGTCCGTTCCGGCCAGCCCAGCGTGGCAAACGGCCACAGCGCGGATGAGAACCAGGTGTCCAGGATCTGCTCCTCCTGGCGCAGGTCGGTGCTCTCGCACTCAGCACAGCGCTCGGGAGCCTCGCGCGCGGCGTTCGGATGGCCGTTGGGGCAGTGGTAGACCGGGATGCGGTGTCCCCACCACAGCCGCCGGCTGATGTTCCAGTCGTGGATGCTTTCCATCCAGTCCAGGTAGACCTTGGTCCACCGCTCCGGATGGAAGCGCACCCTGCCCTGGCGTACGGCCTCGATCGCGGGCCGGGCGAGCTCGTCCATGCGGCAGAACCACTGGTCGGTGATGTACGGCTCGAGCACGGTGCCGCAGCGCCCGCACGCGCCCACGCTGGTTGTATATGGTTCCTGCCGTACAACCAAGCCGGAGGCCTCCAGGTCCCGGGCCACCGCCTCCCTGGCGGCGAACCGGTCCATGCCGGCATAGGGCCCGGTCTCAGCGGTCATCCGGCCGGACTCATCGAGGATAATCAGCACCGGCAGGCCGTGCTGCACGCCAATCTCGTTGTCGAGCGGGTCGTGGCCCGGGGTGATCTTCAACGCGCCGGTGCCAAACTCTGGGTCCACACGGGTGTCGGCGATCACGGGTATCCGGCGGTTAACGATGGGCACCAGGACCTCTCGACCCACCTGTTCCTGGTACCGGGGGTCGTCGGGGTGCACGGCCACGGCCACGTCCGCGAGGATCGTCTCAGGGCGCTGTGTCGCGATCGTGATCCCCTCTCCCCCACCTGCCCCGCGATACTGAACATACCAAAGGGAACTGGCCACACTCTGGTAGTTCACCTCGAGGTCTGACACGCTGGTCAGGTCCTTCGGGCACCAGTTGATCATCCGCTTGCCGAAGTAGATGTAGCCCCTGGCATACAGCCGCAGGAAGCTCTCGATGACCGCGCCGTAGTACCCGGGATCCAGCGTGAAGACGACGCGGTCCCAATCACAGCCAGACCCCATCCGCCGGATCTGGCCGTAGATCAGCTCGCCGTACTTCTCCTTCCACTGCCAGGCAAACTCCAGGAACCGCTCACGGCCCAGGTCGAAGCGGGTCTTCCCCTGCTTGGCCAGCTCCCGCTCCATGACCACGTGGGTACCTATGCTGGCGTGGTCGGTGCCGGGCAGCCACATGGCGTTGTACCCCTGCATGCGGCGCCAGCGAGTGAGGAGGTCCTGCACAGCGTGATTGAGGGCGTGTCCCATGTGGAGCGTTCCCGTGATATTGGGGAGCGGCATCATGATCGCGAACGGCCGCCTGGCCGGATCTACCGGGGCGTGGAAGCAGCCGCTGTCCAGCCACCCCTGGTACCGCCGTGGCTCCACGGCCATCGGGTCGTACGGCACTGCCCGTGCTTCCTTCCCCATCTCCATACCTCCGGGAAACAACAACGCCGCTCGCCAAGGGCGAAGCGGCGCTCCGCGGTACCACCTTGATTGCCGGGTCTGCCGGCACTCGCTCCCGCGCTATCGGGCGGGCCCCGGCTTCCCCTTAGTCGCGCTGGCGACGGTCAGGGCCGCGGCTCTGGGGTGACGTTCGACCGGCCCGGTTCCGGAAGGCCTTGCACCCTGCGGGCCTTCTTCGCTCTGGGCGGTGCCGGTCTACTCCTCCCCATCTTCGCGCGAATGTGCCCTGATAATACCACCCGCCCGAACCCGAGTGTCAAGGGCAGCTGGGCCTGCGGGATGCGGCATGCCTGGCTTGCCTGCGGCCTGTTTAGCTTACCTGCGGCTCTGGCGGCCGGCGTTCGGGCTTGATCGGCACCGGCGGCATCGGCGGAACAAACGGCGCGGGCGGCGCCACAACCGGCGCCGGAGAGGGCACCTCCTGCCCTTGCTGCGGCAGCAGGGCCTCGTTGAGAACCGCGTCCATGTGGTCCACCAACACGAGCCGCACCTGCTTGCGCACGTTGGCCGGGATATCCTGAAGGTCCTTCTCGTTCTCCTTGGGAAGGATGACCGTTCTCAGGCCGGACCGGTGAGCCGCCAGCACCTTCTCCTTGAGCCCTCCGATCGCCAGGATCCGGCCGCGCAGGGTGATCTCGCCTGTCATGGCCACATCCCTCCGCACCGGCCTGCCCGAAACGGCCGACGCCAGGGCCGTTGCCATCGTGATTCCCGCTGACGGGCCGTCCTTGGGCACAGCGCCGGCAGGGACGTGGATGTGCACGTCCGTGCGCTGGTAGAACTCTTCATCCGCGCCGTACCGCCTGGCGCGCGACCTCACGTAGGAAAGCGCCGCCTGGGCCGACTCCTTCATCACATCACCTAGCTGTCCGGTCAGCGACAGTTTGCCCTCCCCGCGCATCAGCGTGGCCTCGACCGCAACGATGTCGCCGCCCATCTCTGTGTAGACAAGACCGGTCGCCACCCCTACCTCGTCTTCCCTCTCAGCAGCCCCGAACCGAAACTTGGGAGGGCCGAGGTACTTGTGCATGTTCGCGCGCGTGACGCGCTCCCCGGTAGAGGTCCCGCGAGCGACCCCGGTGGCGACCTTTCGGCAGATGCTGCCGATCTCGCGCTCCAGATTGCGCACCCCGGCCTCGCGCGTGTATTCACGCGCGACGGTCCTCAGGGCTTCAGTGGTGAAGACGATCTGCTCGGGGGTCAAGCCGTTGGCCTTTCGCTGCTTCGGAATCAAGAACTGCTCGGCGATCTTGACCTTCTCCTCCTCGATGTAGCCGGGAAACCGAATGACCTCCATGCGATCACGGAGCGCCGGGGGAATCGTTTCCAGGATATTTGCTGTGGTTATGAACATGACCTCGCTCAGGTCGAGGGCGAGTTCCATGTAGTGATCGCTGAAGGCATGGTTCTGCTCGGGATCAAGCGCCTCGAGCAGCGCGGCCGACGGATCGCCTCGGAAGTCCATGCCCAACTTGTCAATCTCGTCGAGCATGAACACGGGATTGCGGCTTCCGGCCGTCTTCATTCCCTGCACGATGCGGCCCGGCAAAGCGCCGACATACGTGCGGCGGTGACCGCGGATCTCTGCCTCATCGCGCACGCCGCCCAGCGAGATCCGCACGAACTTGCGGCCCAGTGCTCGCGCGATGGACTTGCCGACCGAGGTCTTGCCGACGCCCGGCGGTCCCACGAAGCAGAGAATGGGGCCCCGCGACTCCGGGGAGAGCTTGCGGACGGCCAGGTACTCGATCACGCGGTCCTTGGCCTTCTCCAGCCCGTAGTGGTCCTCGTCCAGGATCTTGCGCGCTTCGTCAATGTCGAGCCGGTCCTCGGTCCGCGAGGTCCACGGAACGGCCAGGATCCAGTCGAGGTAGGTTCGAACGACCACGGCCTCCGCGACCATGGGAGGCATCTTCTCCAGCCGGCCCAGCTCCTCGACTGCCTTGGCGTTGACGTGCTCTGGCAGGCCCGCGGCCTCGATCTTCTTCCTGTACTCGGACACCTCGGTCTGCCGCTCGTCGGTCTCGCCCAACTCCTGCTGGATCGCCTTGATCTGTTCCTTCAAGAAGTACTCGCGCTGGGACTTCTCCATCTGCTTGCGGACACGGCCCTGGATCTTGCGCTCCAGTTCGAGGACGCCGATCTCGCGGCTGAGTATGGTGCTGAGCCGCTCCAGGCGGATCTTGGGTACGGCTTCCAACAGCTCCTGACGCTCCTCGAGCTTCAACGAGATGTGCTGCGCAACCAGGTCGGCCAGACGCCCGGGTTCCTCCACTTGGGCTGCCGCGACGAGCTGGTCAGGCGGTACAGACCTGGAGAGGCGAGCAAACCGTTCGAGCTGGGAGATGAGCCCGCGCATGAGGGCCTCCATCTCCATGGTCTTCTCGGCGCCGTCGGGCCTCTGCTCAACCGCGACCTCGAAGTAGGGATCCTCCTCGTGGAAGGCGATCACGGTGGCGCGGACGATGCCCTCGACGACGACCTGGAGCACCCCGTCGGGCTGCTTGCCCACCTGGAGCACGCGACATATGGTTCCGGTTGTGTGTATGTCTGCTGGGCGCGGATCCTCTATGTCGTCGTCGCGCTGGGCAGCCAGGACCATCAGGCGGTCCCGTTCCAGGGCGACCTCGATGGCCCGGAGGGACTTCCTGCGGCCCACGCCCAACCCCTGCACCTGGTGGGGAAAGACGACCGTCCCCTTGAGCGGCAGGAGTGGCAGGCGATCCGGAATGGATGATTGGTCCTCAGAGATAGACACACGATCCTCCTTGTACGTACCTTACCTGTTGGAACGAACGGCCGCTGGAATCTGTTCCCGCCCGGGCCGGCCGTGTCCCTATGCTGCCTACGAAGCCGGCTTATCTATTACCCGCGCCTGCAGGTCAGAGGCGGTGAGCAGCAGCGGACCCTCTTGCCGCAGCACAGCCTCTTCGGTAACGAGGCATCGGCGGACGTCCCCCCTGGAGGGGATCTCGTACATGATGTCGAGCATGGTCTCCTCGATTACCGTCCGAAGGCCCCTGGCCCCGGTGTTCCGGGTCATTGTCTCGCGGGCGATGGCCCGCAGCGCCTCACCGGTGAAGACCAGCTCCACGCCGTCCATCTCGAAGATCCGCTGGTACTGGCGCACCAGCGAGTTCTTGGGTTCCACCAGCACCGCCACCAGGTCGGACTCATCGAGGGGGTCCAGCGGCACGATCACGGGCAGCCGCCCGATGAACTCGGGGATCAACCCGTACCGTAGCAGATCCTGAGGCATTGTTTGCTTCAGGACCTCTGTCAGGTGCTCCTTGCTACGGGGCTCGATCTGTGCGCCAAAACCAATGCTGGTCTGCCGGACGCGGTTCTCGATGATGCGCTCTAGGTTCTCGAACGCCCCGCCGCAGATGAACAGAATGTTGCTGGTGTCTATCTGGATGAACTCCTGGTGCGGGTGCTTCCTGCCCCCCTGGGGCGGAACGTTGGCCGTGGTACCCTCCAGAATCTTGAGCAGGGCCTGCTGTACGCCTTCTCCGGACACGTCGCGCGTGATCGAGGGGTTCTCGCTCTTCCGCGCGATCTTGTCCACCTCGTCTATGTAGATTATCCCTCTTTCTGCCTTCTTGATGTCGCCGTCGGCGGCCTGAATCAGGCGCAGCAGGATATTCTCCACGTCCTCTCCGACGTACCCGGCCTCGGTCAGCGAGGTCGCGTCGGCGATCGCAAAGGGAACATCCAGGATCTTGGCCAGGGTCTGGGCGAGCAGGGTCTTGCCGCAGCCTGTAGGGCCTATCAGCAGGATGTTCGACTTCTGCAGCTCCACATCTGAGGGCCGGCGATTCCCGATGCGTTTGTAGTGGTTGTAGACCGCAACCGACAGGGCCTTCTTGGCGCGATCCTGACCGACGACGTACTGGTTCAACGTTTCGTAGATCTCCCGGGGCTTGGGGGTGGGGCGAAGCTGTGGCCGCCGATCCGCGCCGGCCATCTCTTCCTCCACGATCTCGTTGCAGAGCTCGATGCACTCGTCGCAGATGTACACACCGGGCCCTGCCACGAGCCTGCGTACCTGCTCCTGGGGCTTGGCGCAGAACGAGCATGACATCTTGGTCGGGTTCATTAGCTCTTGGCCTTGGCCCGCTCGCGCGGGAGAATGACTTGGTCAATAATGCCGTACTCCTTGGCGTCCCCGGCGCTCATCCAGAAGTTGCGATCGGTGTCCCGCTCAATCCGCTCCAGCGGCTGGCCCGTGTGACGGGACAGGATCTCATTCATCAGAGAGCGCATCTTGAGGAACTCCCTGGCCTGGATGTCTATGTCCGAGGTCATGCCCTGCGCCCCACCCCAGGGCTGGTGGATCATGATGCGCGAGTACGGGAGCGAAGACCGCTTGCCCTTGGTGCCGCCGGCCAGGACGAGGGCCCCGCCGCTGGCTGCCAGCCCCGCGCAGATCGTCGCGATGTCTGGCCGGACGTACTGCATCGTGTCGTATATCGCCAGCGAGGCGATCAGGTCACCACCCGGGCTGTTGACGTAGAGCATGATGTCCTTGTCTGGGTCCTCGCCCTCCAGGTAGAGGAGCTGAGCGATCACCAGGTTGGCAACGTCGTCGTCAATGCCGCCGCCCAGGAAGATGATGCGCTCCTTGAGCAGACGCGAGTATATGTCGTACGCGCGCTCGCCGCGCGGTGTCTGCTCGACAACCATTGGGATCAGCGTCATGGGGCTCCCGTCCTTCCTCCCAAAACCATCCGACCGCCACGCCCGCGGCGGTCAGGCCGTGGCCCCGCCCATTGCGCGGTCCACCAGGGTGGAAATGGTCTTGCGGCGCCTCAGCATCGCCAGCATCGTCTCGCGCCGCCCCTCGGTGGCCAGCCACTCCCTGACCCGCGCGAGGTCCTGCTGTAACTCGGCCGCCACCTTCTCTTCCTCGGCCGTTATCTCCTCCTGCGCTGGCACCACGCCTTCGCGCCTTGCGATCTCATCCAAGACGTAACGTGCCCTCAGCCGGCGTTCTGCCCGCGGACGAAGATCTTCACGCAGGCCGGCCAGGTCCTTTCCCGCGGTCTGGAGGTAGCGGTCCAGGGAGTACCCGCGTCTCTGCAGCGATTCCTGAAGGTCGGCCTGAAGACCCTCGACCTCGCGCTCCACCAGACTGGCCGGCAGCTCGATGGTCGCACGCTCCAGCACTTCGCTCAGTACCTGTTCTTCGTAGGCTTCTCTGGCCTGCGCCGCGGAGGCGGCCGCAAGACGCTCGCGAATCCGGCCGCGCAGTTCGTCCACCGTGGCGACGTCTCCCACGGCCTGTGCGAAGGCCTCGTCGAGGTCAGGGAGTTCTCGCCGCTTCACGTCCGCCACCGTAGCGACGAGGCGTCCTCCCTCGCCAACGGCCGCGGACCGCTCCTCGCCGGCAGAGGCTCCGGACAGGGCCTCCTCAACCTCCCAGGGGAAGACGCCGGCTCCCATTTCAACCAGCACCTCACGGCCGGCGTGGAATCGGTCGGTTCCCTCGACGGCCTTGGGCCGGATCAGAACAAAGTCACCTGCCGCGGCCCGCGCTCCGGGAGCGGAGACCAGACGTCCGCGGCGGCGGCGAAGATCTTCGATTGCGGCGTCAACCTCAGCCTCGGTCAGATCTATGTGCTCAAAAGGAACCCGCACGTCGTCGTAGGTGCCGAGGTCCACCTCTGGAAAGATGTCCACGCTGGCGGTGAACCGCAGAGATTGCTCCTCGTTCAGGCCCGGAAGGGCGAACTCCGGCCTGCCGACCGGCACCACCCCTGCCTCCGCCACCGCCTTAGGGTAGGCAGAGGCCACAATGACCTCCAGCGCCTCGTCATAGAGCTCATCGCGGCCCATGAACCGTTCCAGCATCGCGCGCGGCGTCTTGCCCTTGCGGAATCCGGGCACGCTTACGCGCTGCGACAGCCGGGCCGTCGCGGTGCGCACCGCCCCGGCCACATCTTCGGCCGGAATCTCCACCTCGAACACGACGCGGCTAGGCGGCTCACGCCTCCACTCTACCTTCATTACAGACCTCCTGGCTTATGCGCGGAGTTCGCTTGGTGCGGGCGGAGGGACTCGAACCCCCACCGGCTCACGCCGACCAGATCCTAAGTCTGGCGCCTATGCCAATTCGGCTACGCCCGCGGAGGGTTCGGATCATCTTCGACCGTGGGGGGCCGTGAGGGACTTGAACCCACAACCCGCTGATTAAGAGTCAGCTGCTCTGCCGGTTGAGCTAACGGCCCACGACCGTACCTGATACATTATAGCCGAGTGGCCTGCGCTGTCCAGGCTGCCCGGCGACCCAACCGCGGGCCGGCCTACGGGCAGTGCAGCCGGGCCAGTTGCGGGTGGCGCTCCGTGATCAGCTTGCGGTAGACATCGTTGACGTCGCCGTAGCGACGCTGCGCCATGTCGTCATCGTAGATCGTCTTGATCGGGCGATCGAAGAACGACCGCATACCACTGAAGAGCGCGGCCTGTTCCGCTGCGGAGCCGGGAGGGCCCTCCATTCGGAATCTGGGCAGAATCGGGAACAACCCGTGGCTGACCAGGCCGCGCTGTCCCTCGTCCGACAGCAGATACAGGAGAAATGCCCGAGCGGCGCGCGGGGAGCGCGCGCCGGCGATCACGGCCGTAGGCGCCGGGGAGATCCAAGCGTAGGGGGGGCTTGAGAAACGGAGCTCGTACCCTGCCAGCACTTCCTGGAACGCCATGTAGCTAAGCACGCCGAACCCCACCCCGAACTCGCCGCGGGCCACGAAGGTGGGCACGTCCCGGCTGCGTGTAACGAAAAGACCGGTGTTGGCCCCCACCCGCTGCGCCCATTCCCAGCCCTTCTGCCATCCGCGCAGCTGCAGGATCACCTCGAGCGATGCGTGGTGCGAACCCGAGCGGTCAGGGGTGGTCTGGACGATCTGTCCCTTCAGGCGGCAGTCGAGCAGGTCGTCCCACGCCACCGGCGGGTCGGCTCCTGCGCGGCGCACGACCCTTGGGTGGTGAACGATGCCGGCCGCGGTCAGCGCCGTGCCCACCCAGACCCCGCGATCGTCCCGGAGCGGGATCGCGCGGGGTTCGCCGATCCGCCCCGGAATCTCCCGGAGCACGGCATCGGGCACCTCGTGCGGAACCAGCAGCCGGCGCTCGGCCAGATCATCGAGCAGTTCTGCCTCGCCCGCCCAGAGGAGGTCTGCTTCGGGCCGGCCCCTCCACTCTATGATGCGTGCGTAGGCGACCGGGGATCCCTGCGAAACAATGATCGGCCGCAGAGGGCTCCCAAACCGGCGCCGCGTGAACTCGGCAAACCGCTCCGCGGTGGCGTCGGCCACCTCGCGGGGTATAGGCGTGAGAATGACGAGGCGATCCTCTATCAGGGCTTGAGACGACACAGGCCCCGCGGCCAGGCCGAGCAGCATGGCGGTGGCCAAGCTCAGAAAACCGAACCATCGCTTCATCGCTTCTGCTCCCTGTTGGCGCAAAGCGAAAGACGCCCGATACCGGGCGTCCCTGGGGCCTGCCGAACGCGCCAGACTCCCGCAGCCTCCACCTCATACGGACTGTACCGTCGACCCCGGAATTCCACCGGGCCACGCCCTTACGGGCTCACGGGCTGTCACCGCCGATCGGGAATCGGCGCCGAGTGCGGCGCCTCACCCTGCCCCAGAAGGCTGCGAGCCTTCGGTGCTGCACGACCAGCATACGACCTGCCAGGGCGCCTGGCAACCTCCTGGCAGCGGCGCTCGCCCTACTTCTCGGACTCCACCAGGCCCTTCACGAACCAGCGCTGCATGATGACGACCACCACGACCGGCGGCAGCATCGCCATCACCGCCGTCGCCATGATGAGGTTCCAGTCGTTCTGCGCGTCCCCTACGCCTATCATCTTTGTAATGCCGATCACGATGGTGTTCATCTCCTTGCTGGTCGTGATCAGCAGCGGCCAGAGGTACTGGTTCCAACCGTAGATGAACAGGATGACGAAGAGCGCGGCGATGGTAGTGGTGGACAACGGCATCAGGATGCTCCAGAAGAACCGCATAGGGCCCGCGCCGTCGATCTTAGCCGCGTCCACCAGCTCGTCTGGGACGGTCAGGAAGAACTGCCGGAAAATGAGCGTGGCGGTTGCGGACGCGACAAGGGGCACGATCAACCCTTGGTATGTGTTGAGCATACCGAGGTTGGAGATCACGGCGTAGGTGGGGATGATGCGCACCTCGACCGGCAGCATCAGCGTGATGAAGATCATCCAGAAGAAGAACATGCGAAGCGGGAAGGCGAAGAATGCGACGGCGAACGCCGAGATGATCGAGATGGTGATCTTGCCGGTCGCAATCACAAGCCCCATGATCAGGCTGTTCAGCAGCATGCGCCGAACCGGCGCCGCGCCCTTGACCCGCGTCCCCTCGCCCGAAGTCCACGCCTGGCTGTAGTTCTCGATGGCGCGCGGTCCGGGCCGGAGCGGCATCTCGCCGCGCGCGATGGTCCCCACGTCGTACGTCGAGCCCATGAGCGCAACGAAGACCGGAAACACGAAGATCGCAACCCCCAGGATCAGGATCAGGTGAGCCTGCCAGCTACCACCGAGGCGCGACGCCCGAGCCATCAGTAGTGCACCCTCCGTTCGATGTATCGGAACTGCATGGCGGTCAGGGTGATTACAACCAGCAGAAGGATCACCGACTGCGCCGAGGAGCCGCCGAGATCGAGGTTGACGACGCCGTCCACGTAGACCTTGTAGATCAAGGTCTCGGTGGCTTTGGCGGGTCCGCCACGCGTGAGCGAGTGGATCACGCCGAATGTGTCAAAGAAGGCGAATATCACGTTGACGACGATCAGGAAGAACGTCGTCGGGGAGAGCAGCGGGAAGATCACCTTCCAGAACCGCTGCCGGGGCGTAGCCCCGTCCACCGAGGCGGCCTCGAGCACAGACCGTGGAATTGACTGCAGTCCCGCAAGGAAGAAGATGAAGTTGTAGCTGACCTGCTTCCATGCGGCCGCCAGGATGACCAGCAACAGCGCCTGGGTGCCGTTGAGCGTGTAGTCCCAGTTAATGCCAACCTGGTTGAGCGCCCGTCCCAGGATGCCGATCGTCGGGTGGAAGATGAATAGCCACAGCGACGCGGCCACGGCAGGGGCCACGGCGTAAGGCCAGATCAGGAGGGTCTTGTAGACGCCGGCGCCGCGGATGGGTTTGTCGGCGGTCACTGCCAGGAGCAACCCCGAGCCCATCGCCAGCAAGATCACCGCCCCCGAGAACAAGATAGTGTTCCCCACGGCCTGCAGGTAGGCATCGTCGCTCAGAACGTACGCGAAGTTCTCGAACCACACAAACGCCGTGCGCGTGCCAAACGGGTTCTGCCGCAGCAGCGACTGGGCAACGGCCTGACCGGCGGGCCAGAAGAAGAACACGATGGTAATCGCCAGCTGCGGCGCCAGGAGGACGTAGGGCAGGACCTTGTTGTTGAAGATCGAGCGCTTGGTCATCTTGTGCTCACAAGATCCGACCCGGACCCACCGCGCGACACGGGGAGTCCGGGTCGGAGTCCATATTCCGGTTGAGCCCCTCTCCTACGGGGCGTTCGCCCGCTCGAAACGCCGCAGGACCTCGTTGCCGCGGCGGGTCGCGGCGTCCATCGCCTGCTTCGCCGTCTGCAACCCCTGAAACGCCTTCTCCCACTCCTCGTAGAAGATCACGCGGATCTCGGGCATATTCCCCAACCGCAACCCCATCGTGTTTCGGGTAGGCCGCGACCGGGTCAGCTGCTTGAACGGGATGTCCGCGCCCGGGTTCGCCTGCCAGTATCCCAGTGCCTGGACGAGCGTCATGCCCGGGAAGGTGATCGGCACGAACCCGGTCTCCATGTGCCACTTGGCTACGATCTCGGGCTGGCTGATGAACTTGAAGAACTCCGCGACGGCCTTGTACTCGTCGGCGGTCCGCCGCGGGCTGGTCATGACCCAGAACGACGCGCCGCCGATGATCGAGTTCTTGGGCGCACCCTTCACGTCGTCGTGGTAGGGGAGGTAGGTCACGCCCCAGGAGAACTTGGCCTCGCGGATCACCCGGGCGCGCATGCCGGACGAGGCGTGTATGATGGCGCACTCGCCCGAGGGGAACAGCGCGTCGCCTGCGGAGTCGCGGCCGCCGTACTTGAACGTTCCCTCGCGATGCATGTCCATCAGGGTCTGGAGGTGCCGGACGTGGAGCGGGCTATTGGTCTGCATCTCGGTGTCCATGCCCTCGAACCCGTTCATCTTCGTCGCCAGCGGCGTATCGTGGATGGCGCTGAAGTTCTCGAGGTTCGTCCACGTCGGCCACGCCATGGTGAACCCGCAGGGAGCGGCGTTGGTCTGCCTGATGCGTGTCGCGGCGGCCCGCAGCTCGGCCCAGGTCTGCGGCGGCTTCTCCGGATCAAGGCCCGCCCGCCGGAAGGCGTCCTTGTTGTAGAACGTGATCGGGGTCGAGCTGTTGAACGGCATCGAGATCATCCTGCCGTCAGGCGAGCTGTAGTAACCGCGCACCGCCGGCAAGTAGATGCTCGGGTCGAAGGAAACACCGGCCTCCTTGAACAGCTGGTAGACCGGCTTGATGGCCCCCTGGGCAGCCATCATCGTGGCCGTCCCTACCTCGAACATCTGAACGATGTGGGGCGCGTTCCCTGCGCGGAATGCAGCGATCGCCGCCTGCATCGTCTCGGGGTACGCCCCCTTGAAGGCAGGGTTTACCCGGTACTTCGTCTGCGAGTTGTTGAAGTCAAAGGCGATTCCCTCGAGGATGTCCCCCAGCGGCCGCGTGAGGCCGTACCAGAAATCCACGGTGACACGCGCTCCGGGCACCTGCGCGACCAACGTCGGGGAGAAACCCGCCCCGGCCGGGAGCGATCCGGCATACATCGCGCCGCTGACAAGCGCGAGGACGACAATGATACCCATCAACGCTCTATTCATTACCTATCGCCTCCTGGGTAGTTGTAGCCGCTATGTTCGCCCGGCGACCGCACCTCACCTTCAGGCTCAGGTGCGCAGTTCGGGCGTTTGGTGCCGTTTCAGGATCTCGATTGTCTCGGAAATGGGCAGGGCCGGCATCACATGACCGTGGCGGCCCGTCGTGGTCTCGGCCGCGAACAGCGCGTCCAGGATCGCTTCCTCGGATGCCTCCACCGCCGCACGGAAGAGCAGGTTCAGGGCTTCGCGCCCCTGGTGCTCCTGGCGC
Source organism: Armatimonadota bacterium (assembly GCA_016869025.1). Lineage (NCBI taxonomy): Bacteria > Bacillati > Armatimonadota > Armatimonadota bacterium. Next base: position 71,073 of record VGFA01000003.1, read on the forward strand.
GCGTTGGTCGAGAACGCCACGGCCAGATCGCCGCTGGTATGACCGCTGATGGCGCCGGTGCGGGCCATCCCCATGAAGCACCGCCAGGCGATCCGCCGCAGGTCCAGCGCCGAGAGCGGTGCGTCGGTGGCAACGACAAAGACACACGAGCCGCGCTCGGACGGCTGGGCCACGGCCGTCAACTCGCGCCCAACCGCGACACCGCCCATAACCAGGTCTCCTGGAAACCCGAAGTTGGGTACAACCAGCACCCCCAGGCGAAAACCGGGCTCGGAGATCACACGCGACGCCCCCCCGACCCCGGACTTGAACCCCAGGCACCGCATCCCAACGCCGGCTCCGACGCAGCCCACCTCCACCGGCCCCTCCCTGGCCGCTGCAAGCGCAGCCAGCACGTGGTCTTCGCCGACGGCGCGCGCAGGGGCATCGCTCAGGTAGCCGTCGAAGCACTCGAGGACCACCGGGTTGACCGTTTCCCCCACCCCGATCTCGGGGTCCTGGCCTATCATGTAGGTCACTAGGGCATCGGCGACCCGGGGCACGTTCAATGTGCTTGTGAGCAGAATCGGGGACTCGATCGAACCCAGTTCCTCGATCTGCATCAGGCCGGCCGACTTGCCGTAGCCGTTGAGCACCGCGGCGGCCGCGGTTACCTTCCTACGGTATAGGTTCTCCCCGTGGGGCACCACGGCGGTGACGCCGGTCCGAAGGTCGCCCTCCCGCAGCGAGACATGTCCTACCCGCACGCCGGGAACATCGGTGATGGCGGACAGCGGACCGGCGGGCAGGGTGCCGATCGTCAGGAAGTCACGTACGCGCGGCATTAGGCCAGCCCTGCAGCACACGAATGTAGTTGCCCCTCTCGAATGCCTGGGGATCGGGGCAGCGGGTCAGGCTCATGCTCCCGCGCATCTGACGGAGCGACTCGTACTCGTGCGCCTCCATCCAGGATTTGATCTCCTCCAGCACGGTCCGCAGATACTGCGGCCCGCGCACCAGGAGGGCCGAGACCATCTGTACCGCGTCGGCGCCCGCCATGACGGCCTTGATCGCGTCTGTGGCGGAGTGAACCCCGCCGGTTGCTGCCAGCGAGGACCGCACACGCCCGAACAAGACCGCCAGCCACCGTAGACGCAGCAGCAACTCCGCGCTGGTTGACAGCTCGAGCCGCGGAACGACCTCCAGCTCCTCGACGTCAATCTCCGGCTGATAGAAACGGTTGAACAGGACCAGCCCGTCGGCGCCGGCCTCGGCGAGCCCGGCGGCCAGGTTCGCCACGGACGAGTAGAACGGGGATAGCTTCACCGCCACCGGTATGGTGACGGCCTGCCTTACCGAACGCAGGACATCCAGGGTCCGCCTCTCGACCTCTCCGCCCGTCTCCTCCGGATCGGTGGCCAGGAAGTACACGTTCAGTTCGAGGGCGTCCGCGCCTGCCTGCTGGATCCGCGACGCGTACTTCGCCCACCCTCCGGCGGTGGCCCCGTTGAGGGATGCGATGACGGGAATGCCGACCGCCGCCTTGATGCGCGAGACCTGTTCCAGGTACTGCTCAGGGCCCAGGGCGAACTCGCTTGGCCGGGGGAAATACGAGAGCGCCTCGGCAAAGGACTCGGCGTGCGCCTCGATGTGGTGGATCGTGGCGGCCTGTTCCTGGCTGATCTGTTCTTCGAACAGCGAGTGCATTACGATCGCGGCCGCGCCTGCGTCCTCGAGACGCCGGACGGTGCTCAGATCGTGCGCCATGGGCGAGGCCCCCACCACCAGCGGGTGCGGGAGGTCAAGCCCCAGGTAGGTCGTGGAGAGATCCAATCTGCCCCCCCTCCCTTCACGCGGCTCCCTGTATCTACTAGTCCTCACCTGCGGCCGCGGAAGCGGCCTCGCCGGCGTGCGTTGACTTGGCCAGGAGTTCATAGAGCTTATAGCGCGTTTGCACGTCGCGGCGGGCTGCTACCAGCAGGTTGTGCGCGCGCTCATGATCTATGCCCTCAACCATGCGGAACCGTGTCTCGTTGTAGAGGAACTTCGCCAGATCGCCCTTGGGAGGCCCCGAGTCCAGCTGCATCGGACTCTTGCCTTCTTCGAGGCGGCGGGGGTCGTACCTGAACAGCGGCCAGTAGCCGGTCTCCACGGCCAGTTTCTGCTGCTCCACTCCCATGGCCAGGTCGTAACCGTGGGCGATGCACGGGCTGTAAGCGATTATCAACGAGGTTCCAGGATAGGACTCGGCCTCAAGGAAGGCGCTCACGGTGTGCGTGTCCTTGGCGCCGAAGGCCACCCGCGCGACGTAGACGCTGCCGTAGGTCATCGCCATCATGGCCAGGTCCTTCTTGGCGATGGGCTTGCCCGCCGACGCAAACTTGGCAACTGCCCCGCGCGGTGTGGACTTGGACTGCTGGCCGCCGGTGTTGGAGTATACCTCGGTGTCCAACACCAGGATGTTCACATTGCGGCCCATGGCCAGAACGTGGTCCAATCCGCCGTATCCGATGTCGTAAGCCCAGCCGTCTCCGCCCACAACCCAGACGCTCTTCCGCACGAGGTAGTCGGCTATGAGCTCCAGGCGGCGCGCCTCGGGCGCGTTCAGGCCTGCCAGCTTCCCGCGGAGCTGGACTATCCTCTCGCGCTGGGCTGCGATTCCGGCCTCGCTGGACTGGTCGGCCTTCAGTATGGCGTCGGCCAGATCGGGGCCGACCTGCTGTGCTAGGGCACGCACCAGATCCTCGGCCTGCTCGGAGAGGGAGTCCAGGGCCAGACGGAACCCGAATCCGAACTCGGCGTTGTCCTCGAACAGCGAGTTGGACCAGGTGGGCCCGCGGCCGTCACGGTTGGTCGTGTAGGGCGTCGTCGGCAGGTTCCCGCCGTAGATGGACGAGCACCCCGTGGCGTTGGCGATCAGCAAGCGATCCCCGAAGAGCTGGGTGAGCAGCTTGACATACGGCGTCTCCCCGCAGCCTGCGCAGGCGCCTGAGTACTCGAACAGTGGCGTCAAGAACTGCGATCCCTTCACGTCCGGCTTGATCCGGGTGCGGTCCGGTTCTGGCAGTGCCAGGAAGAACGCCCAGTTCTCGCGCTCGGGTTCCCGCAACGGGATCTGGGGCGCCATGTTGATCGCCTTGTGCTTGGGGTTGGTCTTGTCCTTGACCGGGCAGACCATCACGCACAGGCTGCAGCCGGTGCAGTCCTCAGGGGCAACCTGGAGAGTGTACTTCGCGCCTTTGACCTCCTGGCTCCGGAAGGCCGTGGACTTGAAGGTGGGCGGCGCATCCTTCAGGAGCTCTGGATCGTAGTACTTGGCGCGGATCGTTGCGTGCGGGCACACGAGAACGCATTTGTTGCACTGGATGCAGATCTCGGCGTCCCATACCGGGATCTCCAGGGCGATATTGCGCTTCTCCCACCTGGTTGTCCCCACAGGCCAGGTTCCATCCAGGGGGAAGGCGCTGACGGGCAGCAGGTCGCCGTTGTTGGCCGTCATCACCCCTATCACGTGCTGTACGAACTCCGGGGCGTCGGAGGAGACGGCGGGGGGAAGCGACTTGACAGCCGTAACCCTATCCGGCACCTTCACCTGGTGCAGGTTGGAAAGCGTCTCGTCCACCGCCTCCCAGTTCCGGCGAACAACCTCGTCGCCCTTCCGGCCGTAGGTCTTCTCGATTGACTCCTTGATCTTCTCGATCGCCTCGTCCCGCGGAAGTACACCCGAGATCGCGAAGAAGCAGGTCTGCATGATCGCGTTGATCCGGCCGCCCATGCCTGTCTTGCGCGCCACCTCTACTGCGTCAATCGTGTAGAAAGTCAATCGCTTCTCGATGATCTGCTGTTGCACCTCGCAGGCCAGATGATCCCAGACCTCCTCGGGCCCGTAGGGTGCATTGAGGAGGAAGACCGCGCCAGGGGAAGCATATCCGAGCACGTCGTACTTCTCCATCAGGACGAACTGGTGGCACGCCACGAAGTTCGCACGCTTGACGAGGTAGGCGGACTGGATGGGCCTGGGGCCGAACCGCAGGTGAGAGATCGTTATTGCGCCGGACTTCTTGGAATCGTAGACGAAGTACCCCTGTGCGAAGTTGGGGGTCTCCTCGCCGATGATCTTGATGGAGTTCTTGTTGGCGCCCACGGTGCCGTCGGCGCCCAGCCCAAAGAAGACCGCCCTGGAGACGTCATCCGGCTCGGTGTCCAGGTCGCGGTCGAAGGGCAGCGACAGACCCGTCACGTCATCGGTGATTCCAACCGTGAACCGGGGCTTGGGCTTGGAGGTGGCCAGCTCGGCGAACACCGCGCACACCATGGCCGGCGTGAACTCCTTGGAAGCCAGGCCGTATCGCCCGCCGATCACAGCCGGCGGCGTCGTGATGTGGGCAAGACCTTCCTCCTGGGCCTCCCGGAGAGCGGCAACAACGTCCATGTAGAGCGGCTCGCCCGGTGCTCCGGGCTCCTTGGTCCGGTCCATCACGGCAATCGCCTTGACCGATGATGGCAGTGCGGCGACGAATGCCTGCGAGGAAAGTGGCCTGTAGAGACGCACCTTGAGCACGCCGACCTTCTCGCCGCGGGCCCGCAGCCAATCCACGGTCTCGTGGACGGTCTCCGCCCCGGAGCCCATCAGCACGACCACCCGTTCGGCCTCCGGATCACCAACGTAGTCGAACAGACGGTAGTGGCGGCCGGTGAGTTCCCCGAACCGGTCCATGGTCTCCTGAACGACACCCGGGCAGGCCATGTAGTACCGGTTGACTGCCTCCCGCGACTGGAAGTAGGCGTCGGGGTTCTGCGCCGTCCCTCGCAGCACAGGGTGGTCCGGCGTCATGGCACGGCCGCGGTGTGCCTCGATCAGGTCGGCCGGGAGCATCGCTCGCAGGTCGTCGTCGCCGAGCTGCTCGATCTTGGCCACCTCGTGCGAGGTACGGAAACCATCGAAGAAGTGCAGAAACGGAATGCGGGATCTCAGCGAAGCCGCCTGGGCGACGAGGGCCATGTCGTGGGCCTCCTGTACTGAGCCGGAAGCCAGCAGGGCGAAGCCGGTCTGACGGCACGCCATGACGTCGGAGTGGTCGCCGAAGATCGAGAGCCCGTGCGTAGCCAGCGTCCGGGCAGAGACGTGCATCGAGAACCCGGTCAGCTCGCCGGCGATCTTGTACATGTTTGGAATCATCAGCAGCAGCCCTTGCGAGGCGGTGAACGTCGTCGTCAGGGCGCCTGCCTGCAGGGAGCCGTGTACGGCACCGGCGGCGCCTCCCTCGGACTGCATCTCGACCACCAGGGGCACCGCGCCCCAGATGTTCACCTTGCCCTGGGCCGACCACTCATCCGCGAACTCCCCCATTGGCGAGGAGGGCGTGATGGGGTAGATGGCAACAACCTCGTCCGTGCGGTACGCGACCGACGCGGCCGCCTCGTTTCCGTCAAGGGTGACCATCTGTCGCTGTGTGCTGTCCGACATGCGCCGACCTCCTTGCGTCCGTAGCAACCTGGATGCGCACTGTTCTCGCAGGTGATAGAAGGACAGCCCTAGGGTACCCACCCGGCAGCGGCCGCCTCAACCCTTAGGCTAGTCGGAACAGGCAGGTATCGGTATCCACCCAACACCCGATATGGCGTAGGACGCGTGGCGTAGAGGACGTGGCTTGGTGGAGCGCCCGGAGGGAATCGAACCCCCGACCTGCTGGTCCGAAGCCAGCCGCTCTGTCCCCTGAGCTACGGGCGCGCGTCCCTGTGCGAGTATATCACAGGACCGGCCGCGGGCAGAGCCCGGAGGCGCCGGCTAGGGCTGCCGCGCCAGCGCCGCCTCGACGGCCCGAAACCATTCCTGGGGATCAGTCACCGCGCCGGGGAACTTGCGTACGATGCGACCAGAGCGGTCCACGAAGAAGGTCTCGGGTACGCCGGTGAGGCCGTAGGCCCTGTACACGGTGTTGTCCTTGTCGCGGACCGTGGGGTAAGTGGTCCTGGTCTCGTGCAGGAAGCGCAGCGCTGCCGGCGTTAGATCCTGCACATTCACGCCTACCACCACGACACCCTGCCCCCTGTACCGCTGCCATGCGGCCTCCAGCGCGGGTGCCTCCTCGCGGCACGGTATGCACCACGAGGACCAGAAGTTCAACACGACCACACGGCCGCGGAGTGTCCCCAGGTCCAGATCCCCCTCCGCGTCCAGGCGCGGCAGCACCAGTGGTGGTGCCGCCGGCGTCTCTCCCCGGGCCAGCGCGACCGTGAGCGAAGCCGGACGGTTAGCACGGAAGGTAGCGAAGCCCAGCAGCCCGAGGAATACAACGAGGCCGCCGAGCAGGATCGCCTGGCGCCGCCGGCTGCCCATCGGTCCCATCCCTTCCCTACCTAGACAACAGGATACCCGGCGGCCTGCAGTGCTTCGCGGAGGCGCGCCTCATCCAGCGCCGTCGGGTTGAACTCCACCAGGACCTTCTTTGTCACCGCGCTGGCCTCGACCTTTGACACGCCGGGCAACTGCGTCAGCGTCCGGGTCACCGTGCGCACGCAGCCATCACAGTGGATCTTGGGAACGTTGAAGGTCTTCGTGATCATGCCTGCCTCACTCCCTTGAAGATATCGTACCCGCGGGCCGGTATCCCCGTAACCGCAGGCTGTTGCTCACCACCGTCACCGAACTGGCCGCCATCGCCAGCGCGGCAAGGACCGGGCTCAGCAGCATGCCCGTAAAAGGATACAGCACGCCTGCGGCCACAGGAATCAGAGCGACGTTGTACGCGAACGCCCAAAACAGGTTCTGCCGGATCGTACGCATCGTGCGGCGGCTCAGGGCGATCGCCGACAGCACCCCGCGCAGGTCCTCGCCTATCAGCACTATGCCCGCGGACTCGATGGCCACGTCGGTCCCGGCGCCGATGGCGATTCCCAGGTCGGCGCGCGCCAGGGCTGGCGCGTCGTTGATCCCATCTCCCACCATGGCGACCACGTGCCCTTCGCGTTGAAGCGCCTCGACGTGCGCGGCCTTCTCGTCGGGCTTGACCTCGGCCAGAACGCGGTCCACTCCCACCTGCTGCGCGATCGCCTGGGCTGTCCGCCGGTTGTCGCCGGTCAGCATCACAACTTGAAGGTTCATCCGGTGGAGCGCGGCCACGACATCCCGGCTGTGCTGTCTGAGAGTATCGGCCACGCCGATCACCCCGGCGGCCCGGCCGTCAACCGCCACCAGCATCGGCGTCTTGCCACCAGCCGCAAGATCGTTCGCGCGCGCGTCCAGGGCGCCCACCGCGATCCCGTGGCGGGACATCAGGGCAGTGTTGCCGACCAGGATCTGTCGCCCCTCTACCGTGGCCTCGATGCCCTGACCTGGCACGGCCTCGAACGTGGCAGCATCGCCAAGGGTGATACCGCTGCTTCGCGCGCGGGCGACGATCGCCTCTCCTACCGGGTGCTCGCTCCCGCGTTCGGCCGCGCCCCCCAGCCGCAGCAGGGTCGTCTCGTCGAACCCCTCGGCCGGGAGGACATCTGTCACGGCGGGGGCCCCCTGCGTCAGCGTGCCGGTCTTGTCGAGAACCACCGCGGTGATGCGGTGGGCGATCTCCAGCGCTTCGCCACCGCGGATCAGGATCCCGGCTTCGGCGCCCCGCCCGGTCCCGACCATGATCGCCGTGGGCGTGGCCAGGCCGAGCGCGCACGGGCACGCGATTATCAGCACCGCCACGAAGGTGAGCAGGGCATAGGTCAGCGCCGGCTGCGGCCCGATCGCCAGCCAGACACCACCGGTGGCCAGCGCGATCGCGATCACCACCGGCACGAAGTAGGCGGCAACCCTGTCGGCCAGACGCTGGATCGGCGCTTTGGTACCCTGGGCTTCCTCGACCAGCCGAATGATCTGCGCCAGCGCGGTGTCCCGCCCCACCTTCGAGGCGCGGAACCGGAAGGTCCCGGTCTTGTTGATCGTTGCGCCTATCACCTCGAGACCGGCGGCCTTCTCCACTGGCATGGACTCCCCGGTGATCATTGACTCGTCCACCGTCGAGAACCCGTCGAGCACGATGCCGTCCACCGGGATCTTCTCGCCTGGCCGCACGACCACGACGTCACCGACGACCACTTCCTCGACAGGCACATCAACTTCGGAGCCGTCCCGGACCACGCGGGCGGTCTTGGCCTGAAGCCTCATCAGGCGACGGATCGCCTCGCTTGTGCGGCCCTTGGCCAGCGCCTCCAGGTACCGCCCGAGCAGGATGAAGGCAATGATGATCGAGGCGGTCTCGTAGTAAACGGTGGGCTCGAGCCCACCGCCCGTGAACCACCGCGGGAAGAAGGTAGCGACGGCACTGTAGAGATACGCCGCCGAGGTGCCCACCGCGATGAGGGTGTTCATGTCGGCGGTCCCGTGTCGCGTCGCCGCCCACATCCCGCGGTAGAACCGCCAGCCGGCCCAGAACTGCACCGGGGTCGCCAGTCCGAACTGCACCACCCAGTTGTGCAGAAAGGCCGGTGCCCACACGTGGAGTCCCATGTGCGGGAGGCTGCCCCAGAGAATCGGAAGGCTCAGGAGCGCCGCGCCGACCAGGCGGACGCGCAACGCGCGCTGCTCGCGCTCGCGGCGCTCGGTCTCGCGGTCAACCGTGCCCTCCTCGGCGGCCAGCGGCTCGTAGCCCGCGTTACGCACGGCCTGCCTGAGGGCCTCCGGCGTGGCGACACCGGGTATGAACTCGACGGTCGCCTGTTCCCGCGCCAGGTTCACCGAGGCAACCAGGACGCCCTCGGTCTCCCGCAACGCCGTCTCAACAGTGCTCACGCACGAGGCGCAGGACATCCCTGCAATGGGGATGACCAGGCGCTCTTTCCGGACCTCGTAGCCAGCGCCGCGTACCGCCGCGACCAGGTCTCTCAGGGTGGCCTGCTCGGGGTCGAAGGCAACCGAGGCGCGCTCCGAAGCGAAGTTGACCTGCGCCGCGCTCACGCCGGCTGCCTTCAGGAGGCCCTCCTCCACCCTGGCCACGCACGAGGCGCACGACATCCCTTCGACAGGCAGTCCGATCCGCCTCGGCGCGGCCGGCGCAGTTGCCGCTGTGCGATCGTCAGCCACGGCGCTGCCCTGCTCCCGGGCTAGAGCCTGCTCGATGTCTTGAAGACCTCGAGCAACTCGGTGATTGTGCGCTCGCGTTCCCGAGGGTCGCTGGCGCGTATCGCGGTCGTTGCGCAGTGCTCCAGGTGGTCCTCGAGCAGCATGGCGTTCACCCTGTCCAGGGCCCGCTGGACTGCCTGTACCTGCCGTATCACGTCAATGCAGTAGGAGTCGCCCTCCACCATCCGCTCGATGCCGCGGACGTGCCCGGCGACGCTGCGAAGCCGCACCAGCACCTTCCGCCGCTTCTCGACCGACCCGTGCTTCATTGCGGAAGTGACCGCCTTCACGGGCGTGCTCCTCCCTGCGCCTCAGCCCCCGCCGGAAACCCCCCCCAGGGGGGAGGGGTACCGTCATTAGCGTACGCTGCCTGCCGCCGGGTGTCAACCTCGTACCCGGGGCACACGGCGGTCGTCCCCGAACCGCCCGGAGGGGTTGAAGGTGACAAGAGCCCGCCGCTGGGAGAGAATAGAGAGGATACTCCGATCTTGCGCGGGGAGCGTGAACCATCATGAGCCAGAACGTCCCGATAACCGTGGCGCACGGCGACGGCATCGGCCCTGAGATCATGGCCGCCACCCTCCTGATCCTGAGCGAGGCCGGCGCCCGGATCGACATCGAGACGATCGAGATCGGCGAGAAGGTATTCCTCCGGGGCCACAGCAGCGGCATCGAGCCCGGAGCATGGGAGTCGCTCCGCCGCACGAAGGTGTTCCTCAAGGCACCCATCACAACGCCCCAGGGCGGCGGCTACAAGAGTCTCAACGTGACCACGCGCAAGATGCTGGGGCTGTACGCCAACGTGCGGCCGTGCGCGTCTTACCACCCCTTCGTGGACACCAAGCATCCGGGAATGGACGTCGTGATCGTGCGCGAGAACGAGGAAGACCTGTACGCCGGGATCGAGTACCGGCAGACGGACGACGTCTACCAGAGCCTTAAGATCATCTCCCGACCCGGAACCGAGAGGGTAGTCCGGTACGCTTTCGAGTACGCGGCCCAGAACAGCCGCAAGAAGGTTACCTGCTTCACAAAGGACAACATCCTCAAGATGTCCGACGGGCTGTTTCACAAGGTCTTCGACGAGATAGGCGCACAGTATCCTGCGATCGAGAAGGAACACTGGATCGTTGACATCGGCGCAGCCAAACTGGCCGACACGCCCGAGGCATTCGACGTGATCGTCCTGCCCAACATGTACGGCGACATCCTGTCGGACGTGGCCGCGCAGATCGCCGGATCGGTAGGGCTGGCGGGATCGGCCAACATCGGCGACCAGTGCGCCATGTTCGAGGCCATCCATGGTTCGGCGCCGCGCCGCGCTGGGCAGAATGTGGCCAATCCTTCGGGCCTGTTGCTGGGGGCGGTCATGATGTTGGTCCACATCGGCCAGCCGGACGTGGCGGAGCGCGTGCACAACGCCTGGCTCCGAACGATCGAGGACGGGGTGCACACCTCCGACATCTACGCCTACGGCGTCAGCCGGGAGAAGGTCGGCACCAGCGAGTTCGCCCGGGCTGTCGCCGGCCGGTTGGGTCTGGTGCCCGAGCGGCTGAAGGCGGTCAGCTACCCGGCGGCATCCGGGCAGAGGATCGGGGCCGTGGCCGCGTCACGGCGTCGCGCCAAGAAGGCGCTCGTGGGCGTGGACGTCTTCGTCCACTGGCGGGGAGGCTCGCCCGACCAGCTCGGCGAGCAGGTGGAAGCACTAAGCGGATCCGACCTCAGGCTGGGCATTATAAGCAACCGCGGTGTCGTGGTGTATCCCGGCGGGCTCCCCGAGACGTTGTGCGTGGACCAGTGGCGATGCCGGTTCCTGTCGCGGGCCGAAGGCGGGGCCATCGCTCACAGCCAGATCATCGCGCTGCTGCAGCGGATCGGTAACGCCGGACTGGACTTCATCAAGACCGAGAACCTCTACACCTTCGAGGACGAGCCGGGCTACTCGCTCGATCAGGGCGAGTAGGGCGCGGCGACAATCAGGATATCACCGCTCATCGTGGACAGGTCCAGGGTGGCGTCGCCGGATCCACGTGTGCCCTGGAGCGACCTACTTCCACGCTGCACCTCGCCCAGCCCCTCGCCTGTCCTGATCTCCCCCGAGGCGACCCGGGCGCCTATCCGGCACGCTGCCCGCGGGCCTAGTCGTGTAGTGATATCGCCGCTGACCGTGGCAAGCCTGGAGGCGCTTCCGGCGACAAACTGATCCACCTCCGCCTCCACATCGCCGCTGACAGTGGAGAGGTCCAGCACGACAGCGGCGGTGGGGCGTCGAAGTACCAGGTCGCCGCTCTTGGAGTGAGCGGTGATCTGCCCGTCCGCTGCCTCTATCGCGATGTCCCCCCGCAGCGTGCGCAACTCCAGAATGCCCCTCGCGTCTGTTACGGTGATGTCCCCGCTCGTCAGGTGAGCGGTCAGGTGGCCTTCGGTTCCGCTGGCCTGCAGGTCTCCCTTTGTCTGAGTGACCACGACAGGGATACCGGGGGGCACGGCAAGATCGAAATCCACGCGCACCCGCCGCTGCACACCTATGCTGTGCTCAGCCCGGATGGCGAACACCTGCCCTTCGGACGTGGCGGTGATGCGCACGCGGTCCCTGGCGGCCGCCGCGTCGGCCTCGTCGCGCGCCCACGCCCGGATTGAGGCCCGCACGCGCATCTGGCCGTCGGTGCTGGCCGAGAGCCGTGTGTCTCCCCAGAGGTTGTGGACGGTCACGCGCTGCCCGGCTTCCAGAACAGCGTCATGGGACCAAGCGCCAGCGGCCCCAACCATGCCCCACAGACCCTCAATTGCGTCGGTAATTCTCAACTTGATTCCGTGACGCCGGGCCTCCCGGGCGGCACGACGCACATCGCCCCTTATCCTGTGCACGTCCCCCTTGGAGCGCCGAAGCGACTCGCGGACAGTGTCCACCGATGCGCGCACCGTGCTGACGATGCCCTCGACGTCAATGCTGGCCATGATCTCGTCAATCAACCCCTGGAGATCGTCCCGACGCTCGCCCGCCGGCCGAGCCGGCGGGGTTCTAGCATCCGGGGTGCCCGCGCTGGCCGTGGGCCCTACCTGTTCCTCGCCCAGCGCTTCGAGAAGCGCCTCGGCTTCCTCGACCGTGACCCTGCCTGCTTTGAGCATCCGCAGCACGCGCTGCCGTTCCTCGTCCACAGCAGTCCCTCCTTGCGGGTCGGTTCAGTGGCCGTTTGCCGACAGGGCCGCCCTGGGGCCGACAATGGACACACCGAGTCGTATCAGGATGCTTCCGGCCCAGACCCTGAGCCCTGCTTCCTCCTATTCGGTCTTGCTCGACTGCCGCAGCATCCTGGTCGCCTCAGCAGGCGTGAGATCCCCGGCCTCGAGCATGTCCATGATTTCCCTCCTGCGCTGCTGGAACGCGGCCTCGTCCTCTTCAATCCCGACCGCCAGGCCCAGGGTGCTCAGGACCGCGTCCAGGCGGCTTCGCACAGTGGGATATGAGATGCCCATCTCGCGTTCGACTTTGCGGATGTTGCCCCGGGAACGGAGAAACACCTCTAGGAAAGCGATCTGGTCGGCCGACAGCCCGGCGAACCGTGAGGCCCGGTACCGGCCCTCCACCGCGGTCTGACAGGTGCTGCACTCGAGCCGGACCACGGCCAGCGCATCGCCACACACCGGGCAGGCCCCAGGCATGGTAAATGCGGTTCGCGGATCCACGGCCGGCGCTGGGGTTACCTTCCCAGACCGATCAAAGGCCTCACCCATTGGACTTTGCCCCCGAAGCCAGGCAGCATTGAAGGTCTAGGGCTGAATATTCAAGGTTCACATTGAATTCATTAACACAAACGGGATAGAATGTCAATAGATCTGTTCAGATTCCGGGCAGTTCCTGAGGAGATGGTGCCGCCAGACCGGCCGCGCCCACTTCGCCGCGGTCAGCGGGGTGGTGCGCCTGCGCCGCGCACCAGATGCCACATCTTCTCAGGCGTCAGCGGCATATCCACGTGCCGGATTCCCAGAGGCGCCAGGGCGTCGGCCACCGCGTTCGCGACTGCCGGCGGTGTCCCAATGGTCCCGGCCTCCCCGATACCCTTTGCACCCAGCGGGTTGAACGGCGAACGCGTCTCCAGGAACTCGGTGGTAACATCCACGACCTGGTGGGCCCGGAGCATCGGATAGTCAGCGAAGGTTGCCGTCAGCAACTGACCTTCGGTGTCGTGGATCGCCTGCTCGGCCAGCACCTGCCCCAACCCCTGGGCTACGGCGCCGATGACCTGCCCTTCGGCCAGCAGCGGATTGACGATTGTCCCCGCATCGTCCACCGCAACCAGCCTGAGCACGTGCACCTGCCCGGTAGTCCGGTCTATCTCCACAACGGCCGCGTAGACCCCGAACGGGAAGACCGGGCCAACAAGGCGGAAGGTCGCGGCAGCGTCGAGCCCCACCTCTATGTCAGGCGGAAGCCGCGCGGGCTGGTAGGCGGCCGCTGCGACCTGCTTCCACGAGACGGCGCGGCCCGGGGCCCCGCGGACGTGCAGCTGCCCGCGCGACCACTCGATGTCGGCCTCGGCGGCCTCCAGAATGTGGGCGGCGATCCGGCCTGCCTTCACCTTCACCTTCTGAACCGCTGTGAGCACGGCCGAGCCCCCGACCGCGGTGGAGCGGCTCCCGAAGGTGCCGACGCCACGCGGAACGACAGCGGTATCCCCGTACTCGACCACGATGGCATCGGGATCTACCTGGAGCGCATCGGCCGCTATCTGGGCGAAGGTCGTCTCGTGGCCCTGACCGTGGGAACACGACCCCGTGCGTACCACGACCCGGCCGTCGGGACGGACGGAGCAGGCACCGCTCTCCCAGATCTGGCTGCCGGCGCGCTCTACGTATAGACCCAGCCCGATGCCAATCAGGCGACCCTCTGCGCGCGCGAGCCGCTGCCGCTCCCGCCACGCGTCGTACTCGACAAGCTCGCATGCCCGATCCAGCGCGCGGCCGTAGTTCCCGGAATCATACACGAAGCCGAGTGGCGTCCGGTGGGGAAAGCTCTCCGGGGGAATGAGGTTCTGCCGGCGGATCTCGACGGGGTCCAGATTCATCTCCCCGGCGATGAGGTCCATCATGCGTTCGACCAGGTAGGCGGCCTCGGGTCGGCCTGCGCCCCTGTACTGACCCGCTGGCACCTTGTTCGTGCACACTCCGACCAGCTTCACGGATGCGGCCGGGATCGCATAAGCGCCGGTCAGCAGCATGCCCGCGGTGACGGGTGACAGCGCAGTGGCAGGGTAGAGGTACGCCCCGGCGTCCGAGAGCAGGCTTGCGCGCACGCCCAGAATCCTGCCGCTGGCGGCTACCGCCATCTCCAACTCGGCGCGCAGCCCCCTGCCCTGGTAGGCAGCCACGAAGCTCTCCCGGCGGTCCTCCACCCACCGGACGGGCCGGCCGGTCCGGATCGCCAGCCACGCGGCCAGGGCGCCCTCGGGTGGGATGATCCCCTTGCTGCCGAAAGCACCTCCCACATCCGGAACCACCAGCCGAATCCTGTCTTCCGGCCGTCTGAGGATCTGGCCAAGCTGCGCAAGCGGGCGGTATGGATCCTGCGCCGAGCACCAGACCGTTAGCAGGTCGGTCCCCGGCTCGTATGAGGCCAGGGCACCCCTGGGCTCGATCGGTGCCGCGATCAGGCGCGGGAGATCAAACTTACCCGAGGTAACCCGCGCCGCGGCCTGGAAGGCCCCTTCGACGTCGCCGCCCGCCCGATCCCATCGCAGGACCACGTTCTCCCCCAGCTTCTCGTGCAGGAGCATAGCGCTGCCCAGGGCCTCGGCAGGGTCCACCAGCGCGGGGAGCGGCTCGTACTCCACATCTACGAGTTCGGCAGCGTCCACGGCTGCTGCTCGGCTTTCGGCAAGCACCGCGGCCACGGGCTCGCCCACATAGCGCACCTTGCCGTCCGCAAGGAGCGGGTGCGGGGTATCCGCGGCCCACGCGCCCTCTATCGCCCCGATAGGGTAGGCACCCACGCGCCCTGCCAGGTCTGCTGCCGTGACCACCGACACCACGCCTGGCATGCGCAGGGCGACCTCGGCGCGTATGGCGATCAGCCGGGCATGAGCGTGCGGGCTGCGCACAACCACCTGGTGGAGCATGCAGGGAAGGGATATGTCCGCCAGGTACCTGGCCTGCCCCCGCAGGAACCGAGGGTCTTCGCGCCGCCTGATCGGCCTTCCTACCCAGGGAGCCCCATCTGTTGGGGCCGGGCCTCCGTGCTTACTCACGCCGTTCGGGCCGCCACTCGCAGGCCTGCTCTACGAACACGGTCTCGTGCTTGCCCTTGGAGAAGTACTCCAGGAACACCAGCGGGCTGTCCTCGGCGGCGAAGACCTTGTGGGGATCTCCCTCGGCGAGCCAGACCACGGACCCAGCGCGCAGGGGTTGATCCTGCCCGTTGATGGTGATGTGCCCGCGTCCGTCCAGCACCACGAAGTAGTGCTCGGTCCCGCTGTGGTAGTGAAGCGGCGACGTGCCTCCGGGCGCGTAGAACAGCACGTCCACAAGCATCTCCGTGCCGGTCAACGCCGAGTTGAACAGCACCTTCTTCCGGCGCCGATCGTGATCCGAGGCCAGGTCCGGCACGTCGTCCAGGTGAAACACCTTCGACTCCTTGCCCGCGACAGAAGGCCCTATCGTGGACTCAAACAGCCTGTGATGGGGTACCGTTCCGCTCACTTCTCTCCCCCTCCTTGCTATCGTGGTGCCCGTACCGCGGCGTCGGGCCTATGCGGCGGCCGCAACAACGGGCTCAAACGGGATCGCGTGAAGCGCCTCGGCGCCTGAATCGGTCACAACCGTGAGCGCGCCCAGTTGCAGGCCCATGCGCTCGTCGTGCGTCACGGGATTGGGCTGGATGACCACGGCCATGCCCTGTTCGAAGCGCCGGCCCTCAGGGGCGGCGCGCTCTTCGTCCCACGGCCAGTACCGGCAGCATGTCCGGTCAATCAGCGGGGGCAGGATGTCCACGCCGTAGCCGTGGATGAGGTCGTCGTAGATCAGGTAGCCGTTCTCGCCGATGACCGAGGCGGCCTTGATGATTTCGCGCTCGGTCGCGCCGGGCCGCATCGCCTCTGCCATGCGGTCGTAGGCGACACGCGCGACCTCGAACATCCTGGTCCACGGGGGAGTCGGATCAGAGCCCACGAAGATCGGCCGGTGTATCTGGCCCGAGTATCCCCAGTAGGAAGCGCTGATCTCCGTGATGATGACGTCCCCGCGCTTCAGGGGTCTGGCCGAGGGGTTCTGCGCAGGAAGGCATCCGTTGGGGTCGTCCATGGCCATCGAGCGCAGGAACGCGATGTGCGGCTGGCCGCCCTGGGACCGGAAGGCGCCCTCAATGATCCCAAGGAGCGAATACTCGGGAATGCCGGGACGGACCTGATCCCGGAGGGCAAGGATCGCTTGATCGGTGAACGCCGCGGCCCGGCGCAGCCAGGCGATCTCCTCCGCGGACTTGGTCTCCCTGAGACGTGCAAACTCGGCCGTGACGTCCACGGGCTCCACGCTCGGAAGGGCCTTCCGCAGCGCCTCGTAGTGCTGGTAGGGCATGCCCATGCTGAACTTGTGGTTGACTCCCACTATCCCCAGCCGGGCATCTCCGAGGCCCGCGGCCCGCAGCCGCGCCGCGACCGTCTCGGCCGGGTTGTAGCCGCCCCACTCTATGATGGGAACGCCGCTCACCTGCCTGGCGTTGGGCACGTGGTTGGTCAGGCCCACGTAGAGCGCCGGCTCAACCGCCGCGTCCAGCGGGGCAACAAGGTAGTTGTGGTGCAGGTCGAGGTGGTTCGTCAGCCAGAAGACGTTGGCCTGGTTGTGCCGGTTGACTCCCGAGTTGCCGAAGACCAGCAGGCCCCCCAGGTCGCGCCACAGCATCAGGTCGCGTGCAAGCGCCCACCGTCGCGCCATCTCGCCTTCCGAGAATCTATCCCACATCCGCGAGTCTCTCCTTCATCCAATCCGCCACCAGCGGCCTGTACTTGTATGGGATGTTGTTGCACACGTGGTTGCCCTCGGGATACATCACCAACTGGGCATTGGGGGCCTCGGCAGCCACCCTCTCGGCGTGCTGCCAGGGAATCAACCTGTCGAGTTTGCCGAAAACGACCAGGAGCGGCTGCTTCAGGCGCGGTAGCACGCCGGTAAGGTCCAGCCGCAGGGCGTTCGCGCGCGCCTCCCTGTCGTCGCGCGCTCCGGAATGGTGCGCGAACGCTTCCCTGCTCAACGCAGGGACGTGGTCCCAGGTCTCACCGAAGCTGTACGGCCCGGCGATGGCAGCGACTGCCCTCAGCCGCGGCTCGAACGCCGCCGCCCTGGGGGCATAGTACCCTCCCAGGCTCACGCCCGCGGCGCCCACTCGATCGAGATCTATGTCGCCGCGCTCCGCGAGCCTGTCGAGGGTGGCCGCTACAGCCACCTCGTAGTCGTGCCGGATGTGGACCGCGCGGCTGGTCTCTCCCTGGCCAGGTCCGTCCAGGGAGAAGGTCGCCATCCCGCGCGCCAGGAACACGGCCTCCCAGTAGAAGAACTCCTCCTTTGTCGAGTCCAGCCCCGGTATCAGGAGCACCAGCGGCGGGCGTGACGCGCCGTGAGGCCGGCGCAGGTTGCCCACCAGCGCCGCGCCCTCAAAGGGGATCTCCACGCGCTCAGCCGTTGGGTCGAGGAGCCGGTGCGCCGCGTACAGGCTGGCCACGGCCAGGTCGGTGGCCGCGCGGTGCTTCTCCAGATCCACCAGCCAGACAAACTTCGCGAAATGGTAGCAGAGCGCGGCGCGCACGAAGGCCTCGCCTGCGCTCAGCATTCGGCCTCGTGCCTCGGCTTCGCGTGCCAGGCCCGTGTGCAGGTCGCCCGTTGCGCACCACGCATCCAGCCAGTCCGCCCAACGCTCGATGCGCGAGGTCGTGCGCAGGAAGTCGTTGTAGTCCACGCCCTGAGCAACGAAGCGGGGAGCCCAGTTGGATATGGCCGCCGCCACCCTCTCATCGTCAGGCATAACCAGCATCCACCTCTCCAAGCAACCGCAGCGCGTTGCCGCCCAGGATCGCCTTCTCGGAATCGGCGGCCAGGCCTAGCCCGTGCACGTCCCCAACCGGATCCGAGACCCCCATATCAAACGGGTAGTCTGATCCGAGCAGGACGTGGTCCGCTCCAACGTAGTCCACCAAAGAGCGCAGCAGGTCCGCATCGTGGGTCACGGTGTCGTAGTAGAAACGCCGCATTGAGGCATCGGGGGATTCCCGCAGCCTGGCCCGGGCGTCGGGCTGAAAGGAGTGCGAGTGTCGAAGCCGTCCACGCACGCTCAATAGGGCACCGCCGCCGTGGGCCAGCAGCACCTTGAGCCGCGGGTACCTCTCCATCATGCCGGCCATTACCATCTGAGCCGCGGCGATCGTTGTCTCCAGCGGATTGCCCACCGTGTTCCACATGTAGTACCCGCCAAGAGCCGGAAGGTCAAAGCCCCGCGTGGTTGGATGCACGAACACGAGGGCGCCCGTGCCCTCTGCCACCTCCCAGAACTCCAGGAAGCGGTCGTCTCCCAGTGGCACGCCACGCACGCTGGCGGCGACCTCGACGCCGCTGATCCGACGCCCTGCCATCAGCGCGTCCAGCTCGCGTGCAGCCAGGTCGGGTGCCTGCAGCGGCACCGCGCCGAGCGCTGCGACGCGGCCGGGGTAGGACTCGACCAGCCAGGCCAGCGCGGCGTTTTGGATCCGGCTGGCGCGCAGACCCTCCTCCGGCTCGAGCTCGTAGCCGAGCAGAGGGACCCACGGGCACAGGATAGTCCGGCCTATCCCCCTGGACTCCTGGAACTGCAGTATCGCCTCGATCCGGACAAACTCTTGGAGCGCGGACCTGACCTGGCGGCCTCCTGCCTCGACGACCTGCCTTCCTTGCTCCCAGCGCACGTGGGGACGCCACGACTCGTCTCCGGCGCCGCGCGTGGCTTCCTGCACTATGATGTGCGCGTGCCCGTCCACTACCATGACCAGAGTCCCCCTACCAACGGATGCATCACCTGTAGAAGAGCAGCACGGACGAACCGGCGATGATCAATGCCGAGCCCTGCCAGAGGCGCGCGGTAACCTGTTCTGCCCGGCGGCCACCCACCAGCGGAGACACCAGGAGCACCACTGGCACCGAGACCTGGGTGAGGGCCAGGGCGACGGCAACCAGAACCAGGTCCACGGCGATCCAGCGCGCCCAGGTGGCCAAGCCCACCAGAACGCCGGCGGCCAGCTTGAACAGCGTCTCCTCCCGGCCAGAGGGCCGGCCTTCCGGGGACGTGCCCCTGCCCTGGAGGAGCCGCGGGAAAAGCACCAGCCCGTACGCTGCGGCCGATCCGGCAAGCCCGGCCGTGACGCCGAGCAACGGGGACGGGAGGCCTTCCAGTCCCTTCCTGATGAAGATCGGGCTCATCGCCCAGCAAAGCGCGGTCCCCAGCCCCCACATGGAGGCCTTCAACCCGGCATGAGCGCCAGAGGTCAGATGTGGCCCGCTGCCTGCGCCGGAGATCACGGCCACCCCAACGACCACCAGCCCGACGCCTACCAGAGCCGGCAGCCCGGGCAGCTCGCGCAGGGCCAGCACGGCAAGAACCGTGGCGAAGAGCGGCGTGGCGGCCAGCAAGGGCGTCGTGCGCGCAGCGCCTATTCGCTTCTGGCTGGCGTTGAGCATCGTCCACCCGAGGAAGAAGTGGAAGAAGCCGGCCATGAAGAAGTTGAGCAGCGCCCAGGGAGGCGCGGAAAGCAGGCGAGCCGCGTCCTCGGTAGCGAGAGCAATTCCGGCCAGGACTACCGTGCTGATGAGCAACTGCGCGAAGGTGGACCGCGCGACGTCCGCCCCGCGTACGGCCCGGCTGTTGAAGGCCTGGAACAGCCCGAATCCCACCCCGGAGGCGAGCGCCCACATTGCTCCTGTCATCCTCGGACTCCATTCACGCTCCCACCAGGTTAGTGCATCTCCCCACGGCAAACGCCGCGATGTTGGACAGCGTTGCGGACATGATGCGCCCGACCGCGCCATCGGTGTACCAGCCAATGTGCGGGGTCACAACAACGTTGAGCCCAGAGAAGTCGTGGTAGATGCTGCGCTCGCCCTCCAGCACGTCCAGCCCGGCGCCGACGAGGTGTCCCGACCGAAGGGCCTCGATGAGCGCTTGAGTGTCCACGATCGCGCCGCGCGAGGTGTTCACCAGGATCGCACCGGGCTTCATCAGAGCCAGCCGGCGGGCGTCGAGCAGGTGGTGCGTCCCAACGGTCAGCGGGATGTGCAGCGTTACCGCGTCTCCCTCCGCCAGCACCCTTTCGAGAGGCGCGTACTCGAAGCCGAGATCTCCCGCCGCCTGTGGAACCTCGCTGATGTCGTGAGCGAGGACCCGCATCCCGAACCCCTTGGCAATGCGGATGCTGTGCAGGCCCACGCGTCCGGTGCCAATCACGCCCAGGGTCTTGGCGCGCAGTTCGACACCTCGCAGCCCCTCGTCGGAGAAGCGCCGCTCCCGGCGGTATCGTTCGTCTCCCCGGGGTATGTTGCGAGCAACGGACAGGAGCAGCCCAAATGCCAGTTCAGCGATCATGTGGGCGCCGTAGTCCGGCACGTTGCACACCCGGATTCCGCGGCGCTCGGCTTCTGCCAGGTCTATGTGGTCGTACCCGGCCGACCGCGTCACGATGAGCTTCAGGTTCGGGAGGCGGTCCAGGATCTCCCCGGTCACGCGCCCGAACTGGTCGCGCATGCACAGGACGTCTGCCCCGTCGGCCGCGGCCACGATCTCGTCTGCCGTGCGCAACGGCCCGTGGAGCGTGAACTTACAACCATCGAGACAGATGGCCTCGCGGTCCTCGAAGACCAGGTCGGTGAAGGCAACGCGGATCAGATCTCCTCCTCCCCTCTGCCCGCTAAAGATCGCCCGGTGGTACCATCAGCGCGCAAGGCGCGTCCCCCCATCGGCTATCAGGGCTTCGGCCTCTGCGCGCGTCGGCCACGGCCAGTCGGTGGGCGACGTCTGCTTCAGCGCTGACAGGGCGTTTCCCAGCCGAACTCCGCGGCCTGGATCGCCCTCCAGGTAGCCGACCAGGAACCCGGCCACGCAGGCGTCCCCTCCTCCGATCCTGTCCACTGCCTCGATCTCGTAGCAACGGTCCGTGAACAGCCCGCCCGCGACCCAGGCAAGCGAGCTCCATGTCGTACGCCACACAGACGGCGTCCCGCGCATCGTGACCAGCACGGCGCGGAAACCGAACCTCTCCGCCAGACGCCGCGCAACCCCGGCTGGATCGGCGCCCCTCTCCCCGGAGATCAGCTCGGTCACGTCGGGTTGATCCGGAAGCGATGTGACAAGAACATCAACGAACTCCATCAGCGGCAGTTGCGCGGCACGGGCTTCCTCGAGACCCCACAGCGCCGCGCGGTAGTTGAGGTCGTAGCTGACGAGGCAGCCCGCGGCGCGCGCGGCGGCCATGGCCTCCTGCTGGGCCGCTGCGGCAGATGCGCTCAGCGCGGGGGTAATGCCACCCACGTGCAGGAGGCGTGACCGCGACAGCAGGGATTCCCAGTCCACCATCCCCGGCCTGATGCCTGCGAACGCCGATGCCTTGCGGTCGTAGAGCACCTGGGTGGCGCGGGGAGCCGCGCCGTGCTCGATGAAGTACAACCCGGCGCGCTCGCCCTCTGCCCAGATGACGTGGCCCATGTCAACCCCAAACTCGCGTCCCTTGTTGGCGATCATCCGCCCGAGCGGGTTGGCAGGCAGGCGGCTCACCCAGGCAGAGGCAAGCCCCAGCCGCGCCACGCTGGCTGCCACGTTGAGTTCTGCGCCGCCGACAGAGACATCCAGGGTCGAGGTCTGCTCCAGCCGCCGGTAGCCCGGCGGCGAGAGGCGCACCATCGCCTCGCCGAAAGCAACCACGTCGTAGTCCGTCATCGAGGCGGCCATGCCACCGTGTACAGGTGCTTCCCGCCGCCCAGCGGCCCCCTGAGCAACTCGTCCACCTCGGCCTGCGTGAACCGCTGGGTCACGAGCGACGCCTCCGGCAGCACCCCGGGAGGAAAGCGGGTCATGATGTCGTCGTGCAGCCGCACCATGTAGTCGAGCAGTGCCTCGACGCCCGGCCTGGCCTTCTCGGCGTCCGCCAGCGTGGCCCTGCCCACCACACCCTCGGGATTGCCCACGATCTCGATCGTGCCCAGGCCGGCGTGCCCGTACCACGGAATCGCCCGCTGGTAGGCGTTGGCAGCCGAGTCCACGTGCCCCTGCGGCAGGAAGCCGTGAACCTTGGTGTCCACGGCGTCCTCCATGCGGATCATCTCGGGAAACAGCGCCAGCGAGTATGAGGTCTCACACTCATCGGCGTGAACGAAGGGCGTCTCGAACGGCCCGCCGTGCGCCTTGTCCTTCACGTAGGGCTGGATCGCGTAGTACCAGTTCAGGTTGATGAGAACCGCCGGAACCTGGTACCTCTTGGCGAAGCGGTGAATGGCAGTGGGGATCACGTACTCCTGTCCGTGGCCGTTCAACATAATCTGCTTGCGGAACCCGGCGTTCCAGAAGCCGGCGATGATCGAGCTCAGGTATGCCGTGAACGTGTCCTCGTCCACGGGCACAGTGCCGGGCATGCCGATGTGGTGGTAGGGGTGGCTGCCGAACCAGACCGGCTGCGACACCGTGCACCCGGTCCGTTGGGCCACCGCCTCGGCCATCCGCGTCACCAGGAACGTGTCCTCGCCGTAGCAGGCGTGCGGGCCGTGGGCCTCGGTGCTGCCCACGGGAATGATTATCAGGTCGTCCTTCTGGAGCCGCGCCGTGACCTCTTTCATTGTCATGTTCTGAAAGTAGATGCCATTGGCGGCATCCATGTGCCCGCCCTTGGGCGGAATCTCCCAGTTACCCATCGTGCCCTCCTTGGCGAGCCCTGCCTCAGGGATTGACGATCACCTTTATCGCACCACCCGCACGGCCGGTGAAGGTCTCGAAGGCCAGGTTGATGTCGGCCAGCGGGAACCTGTGCGTGATCAGCGGCTTGAGGTCCAGGCGGCCACCGGCCATGAGCGGGATCGCCCTGTCTGTGTTCCACATGCCCTCTGCCTTGGGACCGGTGATCAGCAGGTTCCACTGGACGATCTTGTTGAGCTGGAGGGTAACCGGTTCGTGATAGATGCCGTTGAACGAGATCCGGCCGCTCTTCCGAACCAGATCCAGGGCCTCGGCGGCAGGGCCTGCCTGCCCGGTGCACTCCACGACGAGGTCGGCGCCGATCCCGTCGGTGAGGGCCATGATCGCATCGCGAACGTTCGTCTCGCGGGCGTTGATCGCAATGTCCACGCCCATCCGCCTGCCTACTGCCAGCCGGTCCTCGCGCGTGCCGGTCAGGATCACGCGTCCGGCACCCAGTATCCTGGCGGCCTGCGCGGATATCAAACCGAGGGCGCCCGGCCCGGTGACAACGACGGTCTCGCCCGGCATCACCCCGCCTACGCGCTCGTATCCGTACAGCACGGTGCCGGCCGTCGTGAGCAGGGCGCCTTCTTCAAACGAGATCGCCTCCGGCAGCCGGTGGAGAGTGTTGACGTGGCAGGCGGCATACTCGGCGTAGGCGCCGTTGCTGCTGAAGCCGTAGTGCCTGTGGCCCTTCTCCGGCTTGCCGTAGTTCAGGCACGTGGTGTAGAGGCCTCGCAGGCAGTTCACGCAGCGGCCGCAGCCCTTATGGGGCTCGACGGCCACACGGTCGCCCACCTTCACCTCGGTCACGTCCGGCGCCACGGCCACCACGGTTCCGGTGAACTCGTGGCCGGGGATGAACTCGCCCAGCGGCGGATGTCCGGGCCAGCCCTTGGCAATGATCGCAGGGTCACTGCCACAGATGGCAACCGCGGCCACCTTGAGCAGCGCCTCACCCGCACCGGGTATAGGAACCGGCCTCTCCGCCAGGCGCAGGTCGCCATAGTTGAACAGCACGGCGGCCTTCATGGTCTTTGGGATCTCCACGGTCTCTCCTCTCCTCACCCGGCCTCTTGTGATGGATCGAGCACGACCTTTACCGCCTCCCCGCTCCGCGAGAGACCGAAGCCCTGTTCCCACTCGTGGAGAGGAAGAACGTGGGTGACGAACCGAGATGGGATCACCGCCCCGCGCGCAAACAGCGATAGGGCGCGTTCCCAACTCGTGTACTTGGAACTGTAGGTGAACGACACCGCGAGCGCCCGAAACAGTGCCTCGCGGTATGGGATCGCGACCTGGTCGGTCGGGGGCTGCCCGATGATCCCAACCCTGCCCAGGCGCCTGGCAAGCCGAAAGCACTGCGCCGCCGCGGCCGGGGCCCCAGAGAGCTCCACGACGACATCGGCGCCCTCTCCGCCGGTCAGATCGACCACCAGCGCCGCCAGGTCGTCGCGCTCCACGTTCACGACATGGTCTATGCCGAGCTCCCTCGCCTTGGGGAGACGGGTCCTCTCATCCCGGCCTGTCCCGGCAATGACGACCCGCGACGCGCCGGCGACCTGAGCCATCTTCGCGGCCGCCAGCCCGATCGGCCCGCAACCCAGAACGAGCACCACGTCCTCTGGGGCGATGCCGGTGCGTTCGAGCACCCCGTGCACCGCCACCGCCGAGGGCTCGGCGAACGAGGCCTCGATGAAGCCGAGATTGGCTGGAATGCGGTGCAGCAGCCAGGCCGGGACCCTGATGAACTCCGCGAACCCGCCGTCCACCCAGTATCCTGGGGCCCGCTTGGAAGCACAGGCGAAGGCATTCCCGGTAAGGCACTGGCGGCAGCGCCCGCAGGCACCCGTGTGCTGCTCGGAAACTACACGGTCGCCGACCGCCCACCCGCCCGCGTCCTTGCCCACCTCGGCGATCTCGCCGGCGAACTCGTGGCCGATCACCACCGGCGGGTTGTACGGATGCTGGTCGTCCTGGATCTTCAGGTCGCTGCCACAGACGCCGCAGGCGCGCACCCGAATCAGCACCTCGTCCGGCCTGGGCCGCGGGAGCGGAACCTCGCGCAGCTCCAGGTGACCGGTGCCGCGGTCCGTCTTGACGAGTGCGCGCATCCGCTCCCTCAATCCAACGGGGTCGCCGGTTCTTCGATCAAGTCGGCCAGGGTTTCCAGGAACCGCGCCCCGCGCGCTCCGTCCACCACGCGGTGGTCGCACGACAGACTGAGCGTCATCATCGGCCGCACCGCAGGCCGGCCCTTCACGGCGGCCACGCGGTCAGCGATCCGGCCCACTGCCAGGATGGCTGCCTGGGGTGGGTTGATGATGGCGTTGAAGACGTCCACGCCGTACATTCCCAGGTTGCTGATTGTGAATGTGCCCCGGGTCAGGTCTTCTGCCCGCAGCTTCCCTGCCTGGGCCCGGCTGACGAGGTCCTTGCGGCGGTCAGAAATCTGACGCACGCTCTGTTGGTCCGCGCGGTGTATGACCGGAACGATCAATCCTTCTTCTATGGCAACTGCCAGCCCGATGTTGATCTCAGGGCTTGACACGATCGTGCCGTTCAGCCACCGGCTGTTGAGACGGGGGTGCTCCACAAGCGCCGAGGCAAGCAGCTTGACCAGCAGGTCTGTGAAGGTGATGTCGGTCTTGAACCGCTTCTGCCACCGGTCGCGCCAGGCCACGAGCCGGCCCGCGTTCACCTCGCGCAACAGGAAGAAGTGCGGCGCGCCGGTCCAGCTCTGCGCTGTGCGCTCGGCCATGCGCCGCCAGGCAGCACTCACGGGCGCTGTCACAACACCTTCTGTCATGGCGGCCGCCGCCGCAGGCCCGGCCGCGCCACGTGCGCCTGACCTGGCCGGCACATCGGATGCCAGCACAGCGCCTCCTGGCCCTGTCCCCTTGATGGCCGCCAGGTCCACCCCGACCGCATCCGCCAGCCGCCTGGCCTTGGGAGAAGCCAGTATGCGTCCGGCCGCGCGCACCTCGGCGGCCAGATCTTCGGCCGCAACGCCATCGCGGGCCTGGAGATACGCCTGCACATCCGCCTTCTCAATCCTGGTTCCGCGGGGCGTCACTGCCCGCAGGTCCACCCCGTGCGCGGCGGCCAGCCGCGCGGCGAGCGGGCTGGCTGCGGGCTCGCGGACCGCAGGGGGGCCAGGCGGCGCGGGTGGGGCCGCCGGCGCAAGCCGCGCGTCGGCAGCGCCCTCCGGTGCCAGGATTACCGCGATGGTCTGGCCCACCGGCACGTCCTGACCCTCTGCCGCGGTCACCCGTCGCAGTGTGCCGGATGCCGGAGCCTCGATCTCTACTGTGACCTTGTCGGTCTCGACCTCCAGCAGGGGCTCACCTGCCGTGACGGCATCGCCCTCGGCCTTGAGCCACCTGACCACGCGGCCGGTCTCCTGAGCCATGCCCAGCGCGGGCATGATGACATCTGTGCCCATTCCTACGAATCCTCCCGCGTCACCATCGAAGGATTGGATCCGCGAACGGTCAGGTGAAAAACGTCTGGCCGGTTGTAGTGCCCAGCATAGTCGTGACGGATCTTCTCTGCCACACACTCCGACAGGTCAATGTCCGCGCACAGGATACCCTCGTTTGCTCCCATGGGGCCGGCGACGATTGTCCCGGACGGTCCGGCGATGCTCGAACCGCCGCTCGCCCTCTCGTCCCAGAGCGTCTCCCGGTCGTCGTCCCGGTAGACCAGGAGTTCTCTCATCTCGTCGGTCATCGTTCCGCAGCAACTGAGGACGAAGGCCTTAGACGTCAAGGCCAGGGCCCTGCCTGCCAGGTGCGACCTCTCCGGACAGGACATCCCCCGCCTGGGAAAACGGTTGGGCCAACTGACGACGATGATCTGGGGATACTCAGCGACCAGGGTGAAGATCGCCAGGGGATTGAAGCTCTCCCCACAGATCAGCCCCGCGATCCTCCCGAATCCGGTTGGGAACGCGCGCAGTGTGCCGCCGTCGCCTCCCATGTGCACCAGGCGCTCGCCCACGGTCGGGGTGAGCTTCTGGTGCTTGCCGATGATCTCACCGTCCGGGCCAATGAAAAGCTGAGTGTTGAACAGCGTGCCCGACGTCCCTGCTCGGCGCTCGCAGATCCCCATCACTACGTACGCGCCGGCCTCCCTGGCCGCCGCCGCCAGGACCTCGGTCGTAGGTCCCGGTATCTCAACGGCGTTCGTAAACAGGCGCGCGGCCATGGCGCTGCTGGTGGGCGCCGTCGCCGGGTGGAAGTGATACCAGAGCGGGTGGCCCGGGATGAACCCCTCTGGGAACCCGATGACCCGCGCGCCCATGCCCGCGGCCTCCCGGATCAGCCCGCAAGCCTTCGCGGTCGTTGCCTCCCTGTCCAGGAAAACAGGCGCGGCCTGGACCACAGCCACCCGCAACCGTTCGTGCTGATCACCCATCAGTTGTAGCCCCCCCATGATCCGGCGACCGCCGCATTCAACGATGGGACCGGTTCAGGTTGGACTGTGTCTCCCGCGTGGCCGGCAGGGGGCCGGCCGCCGTGTGGTAGCGCCCCCCTGCGACCAGCAGCTCCTCGGCGGGAAACCGGGTGATCACCTCGCAGCCGGTCTTGCTGACGACCACCATCTCCTCGATGCGGGCCGCCGACCAGCCGTCCGCCGCCGGCCAGAACGTCTCAAGGGCGAACACCATGTTCTCCTCGATGACCTCCGGATGGTCAAACGATACGAACCGGCTGAATATGGGCTTCTCCCAGATCGAGAGGCCTACGCCGTGCCCGTACTGAAGGGCAAACGCCGCCTCCTCGCTGGCGAACCCGAACTCCTCTGCCCGTGGCCAGATCTTGACGACATCCGCAGTGGTCACGCCCGGCTTGATCAGGGCTATCGCCTCGTCGAGGTAGCCGCGGCAGCGCTTGTACGCGTCCACCTGGGCTGCCGAAGCGCTGCCGATGGCGAACGTCCTGTAGTAGCAGGTGCGGTAGCCGTTGTAGGAGTGCAGGATGTCGAAGTAGGCAGGATCTCCGGGCCTGAGCACGCGGTCGGTGTAGACATGCGGGTGGGGGTTGCACCGCTCCCCGGAGATGGCGTTGACGCCCTCCACGTGCTCGGATCCCAAGTCGTAGAGCACCTTGCTGACCAGCCCCACGCACTCGTTCTCGCGCATCCCGGGTCTCATTACCCGGTAGAGCTCCTCGTAGGCAGCGTCCACCATCATGCAGGCCGTGTTGATGAGGGTGATCTCGTCCCCGGTCTTGATCTTGCGGGCCTGCTGCATTAGCGGCTGGCCGTCCGCGATCTTGACCCCTTCGGCCTGCAGGGCAAAGAGCACGGCCGGCTCGATCACGTCCACGCCCACCGGCTCGCCCAGCAGGTTGCGTTCCTCCAGCTCAACGCGGATCTTGCGCGCCACTTCCTGTGCCTGCTCAGAAGAGGCCCCGCGCAGCGTGGAGATCCCTGCGCGCGATCGCTCTCCCAGCCACGGGCAGTACAACTGATGGTGCCGGGCCGCGGAGCCGAAATCCCACAGGATGGGATCCCCGCCCTGGGGCAGCAGGCAGAATCGCACCAGCTTGTCCATCGCCCAGGTGCCGATGTGCGTCGCGGTGATGTACCGTATGTTGTTCATGTCGAAACACAGGAGGGCACCCAGCTCAGACTCGCCGAGCAGCCGCTCCGCACGAGCCAGCCGTTGGGCACGGAGGCGGTCGTAGTTGACCCGCTCCTCCCAGTCAACCGCCGTGAGGCCATAGGTCTTCAGTCCCATTCCCCTTCCCTCCCCGCTCTTCAGGTGCGCCCGCAGAGCGCTCTTGCCGCTTCTGCCACGCGCTCGGCCGTGGGCACCGTGAGATCCTCCAGCACCGGGGAGAACGGCACGGGCACGTCCATGGCGCCCATGCGCCTGACCGGCGCGTCCAGGTGATAGAAGGCTCCTTCGGCAATGACCGCGGCGATCTCGGCGGTGACCCCGTAGCGCTCGTGCCCCTCGTCTATCACCACGGCCCGCCCGGTCTTCTTGGCTGATTCCACGATCGTGTGCGCATCCAGGGGAACGGTAGTGCGCGGGTCCAGCACCTCGGCGCTGATCCCTTCCTTCTCTAGGATGTGCGCCACGGCCAGGGCAACCTGCACCATGCTGCTGGTCGCGACGAGGGTTATGTCCGCTCCCTGCCGCTTAACGTCGGCGACGCCAAAGGGGATGGTGTACTCCCCCTCCGGAACAGGGCCCTTCATCTGGAACATGAGCTTGTCCTCGAAGAACACCACCGGATTCTCGTCGCGGATGGCGGTCTTGAGCAGACCCTTGGCATCAAAGGGTGTTGACGGCAGAACGACCTTCAACCCTGGGATGTGGCTGAGAAGGGCGTGCAGGCTCTGGCTGTGTTGGGCCGCGGAGCGGCGCGTGGCTCCCAGGTTAGTGCGCACCACGAGCGGCACCCGAAGCTTCCCGCCGGACATGTAGTGCACCTTGGCGGCCTGGTTCACGATCTGGTCCATAGCCAGGGGAAGGAAGTCCCCGAACATGATGTCCACGACCGGACGGAGCCCTGTCATCGCGGCTCCCACCGCGATCCCGGTGAACCCGGCCTCGGAGATCGGCGTGTCTGTCACCCGCTCGGTGCCGAACTCCTCCACCAGTCCCGAGAGCACCTTGAACGGCGTCCCGGCCTCGGCGACATCCTCGCCAAGTATGAAGACCGCGGGATCGCGACGCATCTCCTCAGCAAGCGCCTCGCGGACGGCCTGGGCAAAAGTGATCTCGCGGTCGGCAGGGACGCTATGCGTAGACATGCTGGTCCACCTCCCCCGGGTCCGGGTAGGGAGCGGCCAGGGCGAACTCCACGCCGGCCGCCACCTCGTCGCGGGCACGCCGCTCTATCTCCTCGAGCATTCCCGCGTCCGCCAGCCCCTCGACGGTCAGCCACACGGCCAGGATGGCCAGGGGATCGCGCCGCGCCTTCCAATCCTGCTCCTCTTCCTTGCTGCGGTAGTAGGACCGGTTCACATCGCCCACGTGGTGGCCGAAGTACCGGTATGTGTTGCAGACAAGGAAGGCGGGGCCTTCTCCCGCCATGAGACGCTCGACCACCCGGCGGGTCATCGCGTAGACTGCCCGCACGTCCTGACCGTCCACCTCGACGCAATGGATTCCGAACGCGGCAGGCCTTGCGCGAAGTTCACCGGCGGTGGTCTCAGCGTAGTGAGTGTACTCGTTGTAGAGATTGTTCTCGCATACGTAGATCACCGGGAGCTTCCAGAGCGCGGCCATGTTCATTACCTCGTACAGCACCCCCTGGCCCAGCGCGCCTTCGCCGAAGAAGCACACCGAAACCTGACCGGAGCCGCGACGCTTCGCCGACAGCGCGGCCCCTGTCGCTATCCCTGCTCCGCCGCCGACGATCGCATTCGCGCCCAGATTGCCCGACTGTGGGTCGGCGATGTGCATCGAGCCGCCTTTGCCGCGACAGTAGCCGGGGGCCTTGCCCAGGAGCTCGGCGAACATAAGGTCCACCCTCGCCCCCTTGGCAAGGCAGTGGCCGTGGCCGCGGTGGGTGCTGGTAATGTAGTCGTCGGGCCGTAGCGCCTGGCAGACCCCGACCGCGGAGGCCTCCTGACCTGTGCATAGGTGGGCGAGGCCGGGCATCTTGGCGCCGCGGTACAGTTCGTTGACCTGCTCCTCGAACGCCCGGATCTTCACCATCTGTTCGTACATCGCAAGCCACTGCTCGACGGGGACGCCCTGCGAGGCGTCGGCCTGCTGGGTCTCAGTGCGCGGGGCTGTGCGCCGCATCGGATCCTCCGCCTCCCTAGCGCCCCGAGGCCTGTCCCGCACCGCCCCCGGAAGGAGGCATCCCGGCCATGCGGGCCAGCACCTCAAAGACGATCGCGAAGTCCTGTTTCTCCAGGCCCTGGGCCCGTGCCGCGGTGAGCATCTCGTTGGTGGCCGCTGTTGTGGGCATCGGCACCCGGAGCTGGCGGCCCATCTCCAGGGCCAGCAGCATGTCCTTCTGCATCATCGTCACGTCAAACCAGGCCTCCTCGGGCATCTGGAGCACGAAGGGCCCGCGGTAGCGCAGCATGGGTGACGCCATCACGCTGTTGAGAAGCACCTCGACCGCGACGGATCTGGGGATGCCGTTCTTCTCGGCCAGCAGGATGCCCTCGCTGAAAGCCAGCATCTGAACCGCCAGGCTCAGGTTGCTGGCAATCTTGATGAGGACCGCCTGGCCGTTGCTGCCGACGTGGTTGACCGTGGGACCTATGTCCTTCAGGATCGGAAGCACCCGCTCGAAGACTTCCTTCTCGCCCCCGACCATGATGGAGAGCTTGCCTTGCTCCAGCGTTATCACGCTTCCGGAGACCGGCGCGTCCAGCATCCGAGCGCCAGCAGCGGCGACGCGTGCTGCCAGATCGCGGCTGGCGTCCGGGCTCGCGGTGCTCATGTCCACGTAGATCTTGCCCGGCCCCAACGCGGCCAGTATCCCATCCGGCCCCTCGGTAACGGCCTGCAGCGCGGCGGTGTTCGTGACCATCGTGAAGATCACGTCCGAGGCCTCGGCCACCTCCCGCGGCGACGAAGCCCAACGCATACCCGCGTCGAGCAACCACTGCGCCTTGTCCCGGGTGCGGTTGTAGCCGGTCACCGGGCGGCCGGCGTCGAGCAGCCGCTTGACGATGCGGCTTCCCATGACCCCCAAACCCACGAATCCTATCTTCTGCATTGCTCCCTCCGTGTTCAGATCAGGTGCCCGCGACCAGGGCGTCGCGGATGTCTCCCTCTACTCGCAGCAGGTGCTCCCGCATCCTCTGCCTGGCCTCGTCCTGATTCCCGGCGGAGATGGCCCGAAGGATCTCCTTGTGTTGCGCCAGGGACTGCTGAGGACTGCCCGGGATCAGGAATATCGAAGCCAGGGCCTGGTGGAGCGCGTCACGGATGGCCTGCATCACGTGCAGCGCGATGCGGTTGCGCGTCGCGGCCGCTATCGCCAGGTGGAACTGCAGGTCGGCCGCGATGTAGCGCTCCTGGGATGAGAGGCCCTCGACCATCTCCTCGATCCGGCGGGCCATCTCGGCCAGGTCATCGTCCGTTCGCCGCATCGCAGCCAGGCCGGCGGCCTCCACCTCCAGGATCTTGCGCACCTCGAAAAGCTCGGGCAGGGCGATCTCCTGCAGCGCCAGCAGCAACCGCACCGAATGTTGAAGGGGATTGGCGTACTCGGCGACAGCGAACGTCCCCTTCCCCACCGGCCGGATGAGCCCCTTGGATTCGAGAATCCGCAGGGCCTCCCTGACCGAGGACCGGCCCACGCCAAAGGCCTGAGTCAGTTCCCGCTCCGCGGCCAGCGTGTCGCCTGGTTTCAACCGCCGATCCGAGATCTGCCGGATGAGGTGGTTGGCAACCAGTTCACAGACCTTCTGCCGTTCAATAGGCTGGTAGATCATGCCCCTCTACCGATCGGCCGGGGCCGTCGTTACGCCGGCAGCCGCACCTGCACCAATCTCTGCGGACCGCTGCAGCTTATGCCTCTGCCAGAAGAAGACCGCCACGAATACCGCGATCGCGGTCAGATCGGTGACCAGCCCGGGCACGAACGCCAGGAACGTGGCAGCCGCGAGGAGCAGCCATTCCACCAGCGTTGTCCGCACCAGGAAGAAGCCCGTGCTGCAGATGGAGAACGCCACGGTGCCTACGATCGCGGAGACGACCGCCCAGATGTTCTCGGCAAGGGTCCCCGTGTACAGGATGTGCGTGTACGCGAACAGCAGCGGCATCACGTAGATCATCTTGGCAAACCGAAAGCTGTTCCAACCGGTGCGCCAGGGGTCGGCGTCCGCGATGGCGGCCGCGGTGTATGCGCCCAGTGCCACTGGCGGGGTGATATTGGAGTCCAGGCTCAACCAGAAGATGATCAGGTGCGCCGCGATGAGCGGCACCCCCAGCTCCACCAGCGCCGGTGCGGAGGCGACGGCCACCACGAGGTAGGCCGCGGTGATCGGCATCCCCATGCCCAGGACGAAGGAGGCCACAGCGACCAGGAGGAGCATCAGCAGGAGGTTCGTCCCGGCCAGGGTGAGCATGATCGTCGAGAACTTGATCCCGATACCTGTGAGCGCCAGGACGCCGATGATGATGCCAACTGAACCGGTGGCTGCGCCGACAAAGGTGCAGGCCTTGCCGCCGTCCACCAGCGCCTGCCACACCTGGAGCGGGCCCATCCTGGTTTCCGGACGAAGCCAGCTCACAACGACGGTGGCCACGATAGCGTATATCACGGCGCGGGCCGGCGAGGCGCCCTGGAAAAGCGCGCCCACCAGGACCGCGATGGGCAGTAAGAGATACCAGCCTTGCCTGAGGACATCCGGCGCGCGTGGGAGCTCCTCCCGGCTGAGGCCGCGGATGCGCAGTTTGCGCGACTCCAGGTAGACCATGATCCCGACCGCCAGGAAGTACAGGATGCCGGGAACGATGGACATCTTGACGATCTCGGCGTAGCGAATTCCGGTCATCTCCGCCATGATGAACGCGCCCGCTCCCATCACCGGGGGCAGGATCATCCCCCCGGTGGAGGCGGATGCCTCAACCGCGGCGGCAATGTGCGGCGGGAAACCCGTGCGCTTCATCAGTGGGATGGTGAAGGCACCGGTGGTGGCGGTGTTGGCGATCGGGCTCCCGTTGATGGAGCCCAGCATAGCGCTCGAGATCACGGCGACCTGCGCAGGCCCGCCGGCGATCCGCCCCATCCCGGCCATTGAGA
This sequence comes from Armatimonadota bacterium, assembly GCA_016869025.1. NCBI lineage: Bacteria > Bacillati > Armatimonadota > Armatimonadota bacterium. The sequence goes on from VGFA01000003.1 coordinate 104,845, forward strand.
GATCAATGAAGAACTTGGCCACACCGGCCCGCATCATGAAAGCGCCAAATACGACGAACGGCACGATGTAGCTGGCCATCACCTCGGCCATTATCCCGAAGATACCGTCCGAGGTCAGGTAGATGTACTCGACGACGCGGCGTAGCAGGAAACCCCGATGACCGATGACCGGGGGCAAGAGGTTTCCGTAGAGGGCGTAGGCGATGGCCAGGACGGATATGATGGCAAGAGGGCGGCCCAGCACCCGTCGCGCAATCTCTACGGCCAGGAGCGTAACGACCAGGCCCATCATGTAGTCCAGGCGGGTATGCATACCCGCCCGGTAGGCCAATGCCTCGTGCTCCAGGATCCAATAGCCCACGCCAACGACGGCGCCCGCGATGAGTACCAGGTCCGACCAAGATGGCCTGTCCGCGGGAGCGCGGCGCCACCCTTTGTACAGGAGCAGGGCGGCCACCAAGCTGAACATCACGGCGATCCCGCGGTGGTACTGCATCGAGTCCACGCCGAAGGCGGCCGCCCGCAGGTAAAAGATGGCGACCGCGCCCAGGATGACCTGGGCGGCGATGTCCCAGTTGCGCGACAGGTTTCGATTCACGTGTGGATCCGGCTCTCCAGGGACTAGCGCGCCCGGATCCTCTCTGGGATCTCGATGCCCTTGCTAACCCATACGGCCTCGGCTCCCCGGTGCAGCGGGATCGTGACCCCCTGCAGGGCCTTGAGCGAGGTCATGTCGGCTGAGGCGCTGTGCACTCGCAGCATGTGCCCGTGTCCTTCGCGGCCGTAGGCGGCCTCAACCATCCTCTGCACCAGGGGCGCGGGCACGTCCTTGTTGACAAACCACAGCGCTGGCACGCCCAGGGAGGCGGTGTTCTCAGTGACGCCGGCATAGGATCCGGCCGGAATGATGTAGCGCGCGTAGTACGGGAAGACCCTGTGGAAGTCGGTGCGTCCCAGCGGTGTGTAAGCGTCAATGAAGTGTACGGGACGCGTCACCGCCGCCTCAATCGTCACCCGATCCGGGTACGGACCGGTCCAGAAGAAGGCGTCAACCCGCCCGTCGCCCATGGCGCCGCCTGCCGCGGCCCCGAGCAGGGGCACCCGTGTGATCCGGTCCCAGATGCCCAGGCTGCGAAACACCCGCTCTGCGGTGGCAAAGGTCCCGGAGCCAGGGGTCCCGACCGCGACGCGCTTCCCCACCAGGTCCTCCACCGTGCGGATGCCGCTGTCCCGGAAGGTTATCACATGGGCGATGCCCAGAAACATCATGCCGATGGTCCTGAGGTTCGTGTGCGGGTTGCCCTTGAAACCTTCCAGGCCGTAGTAGGACTCGTGCACGTCCGACGTGAACGCGATCCCCATCTCCGCGTCGCCCGCGTTGACCCTTCGGACGTTCTCAACCGACCCGCCTGTGGCGGCCACGGATACGTCGAGGTTCGGGACCGCCCTGGAGAGGAAAGTCCCGAGCCCGGTCGCGAAGATGCCAAAGACCCCACCCGGAGGTCCTCCCAGGATGGTGAGCCTGTCCAGCCTGGGGCCGGCTGTGCTGGGCGTGGAACTGAGAGGACCTGCCACGAGCAGGCCCAGGATGAGCATGATACTCGCGAAGAGCCGTGCCGTGCTCTTGATGGACATAGCGGCATCCCTCCGGCGGTCATATGGTCCGACATTCAGACAAGCAGACTGGCGAGCACAGAGTGAGGTTCTCTGCCAGGGCCACTTCTCCTTCCGGGCACCTGGCATTCTCGTCCTGGGCGTCCTCCTTTTCCTGGGCACCTTCCTGACACTGAGCGCGGCCGCGCCCCTGGGGGCCTTGCCGGCGGCCAGTGCAGCAGCGGAGCCGATCACGATCGAACTGTCACGCCACTGGATTCGCCAGGGCGGCGCGCTGCGGCTGTTCGTGAGAACGACCGTGCCGGCGGAACGCTTGGAGATCCGCTTTGCCGGGCGACGGTGGCCTGCCTACCGGGCCGGGGATTCCGGATGGCGCACGATCCTGGGCACCGACCCTGACACGCCGCCGGGCCGCCACGCTCTGACCGTGGAGGCGTTCGGCCCCGGGCTCACGGGCCGCACATACAGGCGCACGGTCACAGTCGGCCGCGTGCCGTTCCCCAGGCGTGAGATCACTTTCGATCCAGCGCTGGCTCCTCTGTTGACGCCTCAGGCCGCGGAGCGTGAGCGCAGACGGGTTGCTCAGGCGCTACAGGTCCTTCACCCGTCTCAGCTCTGGACAGACCCGCTCGCCCTGCCGATACGAGGTGTGCTCACCTCCGAGTACGGCGTGCTCAGCATCTACCAGGGGCAGGTCAGGGGGTTCCACGGCGGCGTGGACATCAAAGCGCCTCAGGGCACGCCTGTCCGGTCAGCCGGCCGCGGCATCGTTCGGCTGGCCGAGCCCCTTCCGCTGAGCGGTCACGCGGTGTTGGTGGACCATGGCCTGGGGGTTGTGACGTCGTACCTCCACATGTCGGAGATCGGTGCGCGCGTCGGGCAGAGAGTCGCCAGGGGCGAGGTCCTGGGCCGCGTAGGAAGCACAGGGCTGTCCACCGGTCCACACCTCCACTGGGGGCTCCGCGTGAACGGGACCAAGGTAGACCCGATACCGTGGACGGTGCGCTGAGAGCCGTGCGGCGGCCCAAGCGGAACGCTCGGGTACCTCACCAGTGCCCACATGCCTGAGCCGTACCCGAGGAGGGCGGCAACGGCCGCCGCGGCGATGGCGATCCGTCCGCGTCCGCGCAGAGCAAAGACGGCAAAGGAGACAAGAGACACCAGCAGCATCGCAACCGCAGGCGCCAAGAGCGGAAGGAAGAACTGCGCCTCGTCGGGATAACGGGTCTGGGCCACCACCACCAGCGCGGTGCCGGGTACCGCTGCCAGCAGCGCTACGATCGCCGGACCGCGCAGGCGGCGGGGGTCGCCGTCCGCCCTTGTCGCGGCGCGGGCTGCTAGAACCGCAACCGGCGTGCAAAGCGGCAACAGGTGGTGGATCATCTTGTCCGCGGGGGACAGCGCCAGCAGCAGAAAGTACAGCCCTGCCCACAGCGCGCAGACGCGGATCGAGCGGGGCCCTGCGCGCAAGCCACGCCATCCTTCCTGTACCGCCCCGGGCAGGAATCCTGCCCAAGGCATCACGCCGATCATGATCCCCGGGATCACAATCAGGACGGCCGCCCAGTAGGGCAGCGGGGATGTGACACCGTGGAAGAACCGGCCGACCCCGAGCGTCCCGCCCAGAAGGAACGTGTCAATGAACGGCTGTCCCTGTCGGATTGCTCCGGCGATGAACCACGGGGCCCCCATCAGCAGGAAGGCCGCGGTCCCAACGGCAATCTGCCTCCAGCGCCAGTGGCCTGCGCCTGCCTGCGTCCGCCGCGAGAACAGCAGGTCGCCCCCGACCACCAGAGCGAAGACGGCCACTGCCACGATCCCTTTGCTCAGAAGCGCAAGCGCAGTCCACACCCCGGCCAGTACCGCGGCCCGGGTCCTGCCTTCCGAGCGGTACATCAGGTACGCGTGGAATGCCAGGGCAAGGAAGAGACTCAGCGGGATGTCCTGCTTGGGGTTCAGGCTAAGGTAGAAGAACTCCAGGGAGGTGCCCAGCAGCAGCGCCGCAAGCAGTCCCTCCTCCCTCCCGCCGCCCATTCGCGCAATACGAGATGTTACAAACATGGCGACCAACGCCATTAGCAGCTGCCACAGGCGCAGGGCCACCGCGTTGTCCCCGCCGAGGCGGATGGAAAGGGCCATCAACCAGAACGACACGGGTGGCTTGTCCACTATCCACTGTGGTTGATCCGGGTGCCCGAGGGTTATCCAGTCTCCGGATGCCAGGATTTGCCGGGCGATGTCCCCGTAGAAGAAGTCGTCTCCATCCAGGTGGGGCAGCGGCGCGCCGGCGAGGACGAGCAGGCAGGTCGCCGCGATCAGAAGGACCCAGACGCGCTCCCAGGCCCCCATCGCGCACAGGGAATGCCCATCAGGGGCGTGGGGCCTTGGTTCAGTGGGCACCGACATTGGTATCCGGGAGCCCCCCTTGCGACCGGTGGGGCGGCGCCGCTGCCCGCCAGGTCGTGCGAAACGGGGCAAAGGCTGAAGCCCTCGCCCCGTCTTTGTTCTAGCTGGTCGGGCCGCCCGGATTTGAACCGGGGACCTCCTGAACCCCATTCAGGCGCGCTACCAAGCTGCGCTACGGCCCGACATCCGACGCCCAGTATAGCACCCGGCCGGATGCCTGAACAACCAACCCCTGCCCGATCAGAATGCCTGCCCTTCTTGTTCCTTTCTACGTCCCCGCCTCCCCGTAATCCGCAGCTCCTGCCCGCGCAGCAGACGGCCGATGTTGGCGCGGTGGCGGTAGAACGCGAAGATCACAACGGCCATGCCGAAGGCCAGGTGCACGGCCGGCTCCGATCGCAGGCGCATGACCACCGGCACCGACAGAACCCCCAGCAGGGAGGCCAGCGAGGCGTACCGGGTGATGAGAATCACGGCAACCCAAATCCCGGCGGCGATAAGACCGGCCGCCGGCGAGAGCGCGAGAAGCACGCCGTAGGATGTGGCGACTCCCTTCCCGCCCTCCCCGCGCAGGAAGACCGACCAGTTGTGCCCTGCGATCGCCGCCAGACCCACGGCGACCGTCGCAGCAGGGTCCAGGCCCCAGCGCTGCGACACGACTACCGGTAGGAACCCCTTGAGCACGTCCAGCGAGAGCACCAGGGCGCCGACCGCCGGGCCAGCAACGCGGTACACGTTGGAGGCGCCGATATTGCCGCTCCCTTCCTTGCGGATGTCGCGTCCTGTCACGGCCCGTACCACCAGCAGGCCGAACGGAACGGCGCCCAGCAGGTAGGCGCCCACCACGGCGAGGGCGGCCACGGCGATCACGCGGGCCTTTCCTCTCCGCTGCGCCGCCGCATCACAAGCCGCAGTGGCGTGCCGGTAAGGTCAAACGCCGCCCGGACTGCCCGCTCCAGATACCGGAGATAGGCCTGCGTCATCCTGGCCGGGTCGTTCACGAACAGCACCACCGTGGGCGGCCGCGTTGCGGGTTGGGTCGCGTAGAAGACCTTCAGGCGCCGGCCCGACGTGCCCGCGGGTGGCTCCCTCTGGGCCATCGCATTCCCGATGACCCGATTGAGCGGGCCGGTGGCGATCCGCCCTCGGTGGGACTCGGCCACGCGTGCGATCGCGTCGAACACCTCCGCTATCCCCCATCCCTCGGTGGCCGAGACGGCCAGGATCGGGGCATAGTCCAGAAAGCGCAGGGCGCGTCGGACCGCCTGCTCGCGCGGCCTGTCAGGCGCGGGCGACGGCGCGATGCGGTCCCACTTGTTCATGACCACCAGCACCCCGCGGCCGGCATCGGCAATCGCGCGGCCTATTCGTTGGTCCTGATCCGAAACCGGCTCGGAGCCATCCAGCACCAGCACCGCCACGTCCGCCCGCGCGATCGAGTCGCGTGCGCGGCTGGCGCTGTAGGCCTCGACCGCCGCGGCGACGCGCGCGCGGCGACGCAGCCCAGCGGTGTCCACGAGCACGTAGTTACGGCCGCCCCGCTCACACGGCGTATCCACGGAGTCGCGGGTGGTGCCCGGCGTCGCGTCCACCACGACGCGCTCCTCGCCCAGCATCGCGTTGACCAGCGACGACTTCCCCACGTTGGGCCGGCCGACGATTGCCACCGCTATGGGTTCCCCGACCGCGTCTCCGGTCTCGGCCGGCGGTGCCTCGGCCGGCAGCAGGGCGAGCACCGCGTCCAGCAGATCACCTATCCCGCGGCCGTGAATGGCAGAGACCGGGAACGGAGCCCCAAGCCCCAGCTCAAAGAACTCCTGCGCTGCGATCTCCTGGGCCGGGCCATCCACCTTGTTGGCGATGACCAGAACCGGAGAGCGTGCGCGGCGAACGATCCCGGCAATGTCGCGATCCTCGGGCAGGATTCCGTCCTGCACATCCACGACGAAGAGGACCAGGTCGGCCTCCTCGATCGCCGCATCGGACTGCGCCCGCACCCTGGTCTCGAGGCCCTCGGCCGTCACCGACCGCAACCCGCCCGTGTCCACGACCGTGAAGCGGCGGCCGCTCCACTCCGTGACCGCGTAGAGCCGGTCCCGGGTTACGCCCGGGTGATCCTCCACGATGGCGTGCCTCCGGCTGACCAGCCGGTTGAACAGGGCGGACTTGCCGACGTTGGGACGGCCGATGATTGCGACGACCGGCAACGAGGCCTGGGCGGTCACGGTGGCGGCAGGTCGGCGGCCTGCTTCATCTGAAGCCCGATCTGCCTGAGCCGCTCGACGACCTCGGCAATGATCCAGTCAGGCGTGGACGCGCCGGACATCACGCCCACCCGATCGACGCCTGCGAACCAAGCGGGATCGAGCTCGCTCGGGACCTCGATGTGATAGGTGGGCAGCGAGTGCGACCGGCCGATCTCGGCCAGACGGGTGGTGTTGCTGCTGTGGTGCCCGCCCACCACGACCAGAGCACCCACCTCTCCGACCATGACCTCGGCCTCCTCTTGCCTGACGGTGATGGCCGGGCAGAGGGTGTTGTGAACCTTCAGCTCTCTGGTACGCAGCGCCAGGTCGCCCACGATCTCCCTGAAGTTCAAAACGGACTGCGTGGTCTGCGAGATCACCGCGGTCTTGCCGCGCAGGCGCACCGCTGCTGCTTCCGCGCGGTTGTGCACCACGGTCACACGATCACCCAGAGCTTCCTTGAGGGTCACCATCTCGGGATGCCCGTGATCGCCGACCGCGATTACCTGGTAGCCTTCCTGGGCAAGGTCGTACGCCAGCGAGTGGGCCCGCGTGACAACCGGACAGGTGGCGTCCACCACGGTCATGCCGCGTGACCTGGCGGCCTCCAGCACCCCGCGCTCGACCCCGTAGGCAGAGACGACGAAGGCCTCACCGCCCAGGTCGCGGATGTCACAGGCCACGCCGATGCCGGCTTCCTCGAGCCGCCCGACCACCTGGGGATTGTGGATCAGCGGACCCCACGTCTGGACGCCACCGGCGTGCGTACGCGCCGCGGTCTCGGACATCTCTACCGCACGGCGCACTCCGCCGCAGAACCCCTGGTGCTTGGCAAGCACTACCTCCAAGCGCCACCCCGATGCCACGCGTTCATTGTTTGAGGATAGCAGACCCCCTGGTAGGGTACAATCAAGGAGCAGGCCGTCTCTCCGTGCCCGAGAAGGTCTGCATCGTGCTCCGGGGAAATGAACCTTTGAGCGAACCAGTGATGCTCGGAGATGACGCGGCTTAGGTGAGACGCGGGAACCGAGAGGAGGCGTCTGAGGTGACAAGATCGGCAACAACCGCAGTTCTGGTGCTTCTGGTAGCTGGATTGATAGGCGTGGATCCAGGGCAGGCAGGCCCGGCCCCGTGGAAGCCTGCCCGCTCGATTACGATCATCGTTCCCTGGGCGGCCGGCGGCTCCACGGACATGACCGCACGGATCATGGCCAGCCAGATGGAGAAGCCCTTGGGCCAGAAGATCGTGATCATTAACAGCCCGGGCGCCGGCGGTGCGATCGGCATGAAGGAGGTCTGGGATCGTCCCCGCGATGGTTACACGTGGACCGCCAACTCGAGCACGGCGGCCATCAGCTACGCGGTACTGGGCCAGCTCGACCTGACGCACAGGGACTGGCTGTACTTCTATTCCCTCTACGCCCCAAACGTGATCGCGGTGCGGGCCGACTCGCCGATCAAGGACGTGAAGGGCTTGGTTGATGCCATGAAGGCGCGGCCAGGTGCCGTGACGGTCTCCTCGGCAGGAGCCGGCAGTTCCGGACACCTGGCGGCCGAGACCTTCCGGCTGGCAGCCGGCACTACTTACCGGCACATCGCCTACGCGGGGGGGGCGCCCGCGGTGGTGGCCGCCGTGGCCGGCGAGGTGGAAGTGGTAATGCAGCTTTCCATGGAAGCCGCGGAGATGCTGCGGGCCAAGCGGCTGCGCGCACTGGCGGTCATGTCCAGCACCCCGCTGGAACTGGACGGGTACGGTATCATCCCGGCCATTACCGCCTTCATTCCCACCTTCCCTGAGACCGGTTCATACTTCGGGGTCATGGTCCCCAAGGATCTCCCGGCAGCGGTGGTCGCGGCGGTTGACGAGGCCTTCCTGTACGCAGCGGACACGTTCACGCTGCGCAGTTTTGCCAAGCACATGGGCACCGCCCATGCGTCTCTGTCCGGCAAGCGGGCTTCTGATGTGACCGAGGCCAAGGCAAGGAGGGTGGCGTGGACGCTATTTGACGCGGGCCTGGCCAAGCGTTCACCGGCGGACCTGGGCATCCCGAAGCCTTGAACGTGCCGGCATCCCGATCGGCCCGGGCCGACGTGGCCGCGGGGCTGGCGCTTGTTGCATTATCCGCGGCCTTTCTGGTCGGGGCCCTGCGGATGCCGATGCACACCATGCACTGGACCTGGCTCAACGCGCCCGGGCTGGTGCCGGCGGTACTGGCTGCTGTGCTGCTGGCCCAGGCGCTTGCCCTCACGCTGCGGGGGCTGCGCCACCTTAGGCCTCGGTCGGGTGATGCCGGATCGGTTGACCGCGCGCTCCGCTGGGGTGCCGGCCGGGTAGTCCTGACGCTCGCACTTGCCCTCGCATTCGCCTTCTTCATGGGCCGCGTGCCGTTCGCGGTCCTGACCGCCTTCTTCGTCTTTGCCATGACCCTAGCATTTAGGGGAACAACCGCGTGGAAGGCAGCCGCATCGGCGCTCGTTACGGCGGCCACCGTAACCTGGGTGTTTACCCGGGTCTTCCTCGTGCCGCTTCCATGAAGCCATGACACCCTGGGCTCTACTGATAGAGTTCACCCGCCTGGTCACGAACCCAATGATGGTAGGCCTGATTCTGTTGGGCGCCCAGATCGGAATCGTCTTTGGCATGCTCCCGGGCCTGACCGCGACCATGGCGCTCTCGCTGCTCACCGGCCTGACGTTCGGCCTGCCGGTTGACTATGCCATCGCGGTGCTCATCGCCACCTACGTGGGCGCGATCACCGGTGGTAGCCGGTCAGCAGTACTGATCAACATCCCGGGCACGCCGGCGCAGGCCGCGGTGTGCCTGGATGGCTATCCGCTGGCAATGCAGGGCCGGGCTGCCGAGGCGATCGGCCTGTCCGTGACGGCCTCCACCCTGGGCACGCTGTTCGGTGTGACAATGCTGGCCGTCTTCGCGCCCCTGCTGGGACAGGTAGCCCTCAGGTTTGGGAGCTGGGAGTTCTTCTGGCTGGCCATCTTCGGCATAGTGATTGCCGGAAGTCTCACGGCGCCCGCCGATCCCATCAAGGGGTGGATGGCCGGATTCCTGGGCTTGCTCCTGGCCACCGTAGGCCTGGACGGCATCCACGCCTTCCCGCGATTCACCTTTGGCCGTGTCGAGTTGCAGGCCGGGTTCGCGCTCATCCCGGTGCTCGTGGGTGCCTATGGTATGGGCGAGATCCTCAGCGTGATGCGCCGCGATGAGCGGCTGGTGGTCGAGACGAACCTGGATCGAGTGCTTCCCCGGGTGCGCGAGGTGTTGCGGCACTGGAGGCACATCCTGCGCTCCGGTCTGATCGGGACTACGATCGGCGTCATCCCCGGTGTGGGCGAGGACATCGCATCGTGGGTTTCATACGATACGGCGAAGCGCACCAGCCGCACGTCGGAGCGGTTCGGGCAGGGCTCGATCGAGGGATTGATCGCCGCCGAGACCGGCGACAACGCCTGCATAGGCGGCGCCACGATCCCGGTGCTCACGCTGGGCGTGCCGGGCAGCGCTCCGGCAGCGGTGCTGCTTGCAGCACTCACGATCCACGGCCTCCAACCAGGACCGCTGCTGGCGCTCAAGCATCCCCACGTGATCGCCGAGATCGTCGCCGTCTTCGTGGTGGCCACGCTGGCGGTCTTCGTTCTCAGTCTGATCTTCGTGCGGCCGATGGTCCGGGTTCTGCTCATCCCGCGCCAGGCCCTCATGCCCATCGTGTACGTGCTCGCCGTGGTCGGCAGCTTTGCCATCGCCGCACGCCAGTTCGACGTGTACGTCATGCTCGGGTTCGGGGTGCTAGGCTTCCTGCTGCAGGCGGCCGGCTTCCCGGTTGCGCCGCTGGTGCTGGGATTCATCCTGGGCCCGATGGCCGACGACAACCTCCGGCGCGCACTCACGCTCACAGCGGGCGACCCAACTCCCTTCTTCACACGACCCATCTCGGCAATACTCGTGTCCTTCTCAGTTCTGACAGTGCTCAGTCGCACACCGCTACCCGCGTGGGCGGCGGGCAGGTTCCGCGCTCTCAGGCAGCGCCCTGGAGGTGCAGCGTAGATATGGTCAGGATCGGGCTGGCAGGAGCAGGCTTCGTCGCGGACATCCACGCGCACGCGCTCAAGACCCTGGAAGGCCGCGCGGCCCTCTGGGCCGTCTGCGCGGCCCGGCACGAGCGGGCTGAGGCATTTGCCCGGCGACACGGCGTCCCACACGTCGCTCTCAGCTACGAGGCGCTCCTGGCGAGGGACGACATTGACGCGGTGGATCTGTGCGTGCCCAACCACCTCCACGCGGAGATGGCGATTGCCGCGGCCCGCGCGGGCAAGCACATCATCGTCGAGAAACCCCTAACCGGGTATTTCGGCGACGACTCAACCGAGGAGCGCGTCGGCGAGGCCGTGCCAAAACCCCACATGTGGTCCCGGGCCCGCCATACCGCCCGCCAGATCCTGGACGCCGCCGTCACGGCTGGCGTGCGGCTCTGCTACGCGGAGAACTTCGTCTACGCGCCGCCGGTCGAGAAGATCAGAAGGTTCATCCGCCAGAGCGGCGGAGTGATCCTTGACCTGCGCGCCGAGGAGAGCCACTCGGGGTCTCATGCGGTCTACTCGCGCCGCTGGCGCACCTCAGGCGGCGGCTCGCTGTTGCGGATGGGATCGCATCCGGTGGGCGCGGTCCTGCACCTCAAGGCCTTCGAGGGAGGGCTGCGGGCCGGAGCGCCCATCCGGCCGGTGTGGGTCACCGCCGAGACCGCGCGGCTGACGGCCACAGAGGCCTTCCGCAGCCGCCCGGAGCGGTTCATGGTGGACGCCTGGGAGGACGTCGAGGACTGGTCGGTCGCCGTGATCGGTTTCGATGACGGCACCCGGGCGACCGTCTTCTCCACGGACGTCTCGTTGGGCGGGGTGAAGAACACGGTACAGGCCTACCTCTCCAACGCGGTGCTGTACGCGAACATCAATCCCAACAGTTCGGTGGTGACCTACGCGCCGGACGGCCGCATTCTGAGCGGCGAGTACATCGCCGAGAAGGTCGAGACCACCGCGGGCTGGCAGTTCGCATCCCCGGACGAGGACTGGATGCGTGGGTATCCCCAGGAGATGGCGGATTTCGTCCACGCCATCGCCTCTGGAGACGAGCCGCTGTCCGGCGCTGAGCTGGCCTACGACGTGGTGGACGTGATCTACGCCGGGTATCTCTCGGCAGAGCAGGGCAGGCGGGTCGCGCTCGCCGAGATTCCACAATGACTGCTGCTTCCCGAGCGGGGTCCCTGGCGGCGATAGGGCGCGGTGTCGAGGTACTGGTCATCGGCGGCGGGATCACCGGCGCCGGCGTGGCGCTGGACGCGGCATCACGGGGCTACCGCGTAGGGCTCGTCGAGCAGGCCGACTATGCCGGAGGGACCAGCAGCCGCTCGACGAAGCTAGTGCACGGCGGGATCCGCTACCTTCCCCAGGGCCACCTGGCCCTGGTGCGCGAAGGGCTGCGCGAGCGAGGCCGCCTGCTGCGCCTGGCGCCCCATCTGGTCCATCCCCTCTCGTTCATTGTGCCGCTCTACGCGGGTCTCCGGCGCCCGCTGGGTGTCTGGATCCCGTCATTCCTCAGACCGTTTGCGCCGCTGGGAATCCGGGTGGGCCTGGCGGCATACGATCTTTTCGCCAGGGACCCGGCGCTCCACCACCAGACGATGTCGCGCGCGCAGGTTGAGCGCCAGGTGCCTGACCTGAAACCGGACGGGCTGCGCGGTGCCCTGGTCTACTACGACGCCCGCGCCGACGACGTCAGGTTGACGCACGCTGTCCTCGCAACGGCCCGGGCCCACGGCGCCGCAACGTGCAACTACGCCGCGGTCAGGGCCTTGCGCCGCGATGGGGATCGCATTGCGGGCGCGGCGGTCGAGGATCGGCTTACCGGCCGCTCGTTCGAGGTGAGCGCCCGTTTCGTGGTCAACGCGACCGGAATCTGGGGGGAACAGATCGCGGCGCTGGACCCCAAACCCGAGTTTCGGATCCGCCACAGCAAGGGATCGCACCTGGTGCTGCGCCCGGGCGCCGTGGCGCACAAGGAAGCCATTGTGATCCCGGAGACCGACGACGGCCGGCTGGCGTTCATCGTGCCGTGGGCGGGTCGCCACGTGCTGGGCACGACCGATGACGCCTACGATGGTGACCTGTCGTCGCCTCTCGTGACAGGCGGCGACGTTGACTACCTGCTGGACCACGCCAACCGCTATCTCAGGCGGCCGCTGGGAAGCGGCGATGTGACCGGCGCGTTCGCGGGCATCCGGCCGCTGGTCGCCTCGGCATCCGGGCCGACATCGGTGATGGGACGCGACCATCACGTTGCGGTCTCGCCTGGAGGGCTGATAAGCATCGTGGGCGGCAAACTGACCGGGTACCGGGCAATGGCCGAGGACACCGTGGACGCGATCGCCGCGCGCGATGGCACACGCCGTCCCTGCAGGACCGCGGACCTGCCCCTGGCCGGCGGCGCAGGACTGGAGCAGGCTCGCGCGGCCCTCGCCGCTGCCGGCCTGGCACCGGACCAGCAGGTCCACCTGCTCGAGTCCTACGGCGCTGCGAGCCTGGACGTGCTGGCGCTGATGAAGGCCGAACCTGCCCTGGCCGGACGGCTGGTCGCGGGCTTCGCGGCCACCGCGGCCGAGGTGGTGTATGCCTGCAGGGCTGAGCAGGCCTCGATGCTGACCGACTGCATGTTCCTGCGCACGCGGCTGGCAGTGCTGGATGCCGGAGCGGCCGACGCCGCGGTCGAAACCGTGGCGTCGCTCATGGCGGCCGAACTGGGATGGGACGCGGCCGAGGTCTGCCGCCAGCGGGAGTTCTACGAGGAGCAGCGCGAGCGGGAATCTAGCTGGAAGATCTCCCGCGCCCTCTGATTAGGCCTGCCGGGCCGCGACAGCCGGCGGCAGCGGGTGACCACGCGCTGACAGGAACTCGCGCAGCCGGTCCGGATAGTTGGACATCACGCCGTCGGGCGCCATCCCTACCACGTGCGCCAGGCACAACGGATCGTCCACGGTCCAGGTCTCCACGCGCAGGGCTGCCGCGTGCGCCGCGCCAACCATCTCTGGGGTCAGGTAGGCCCAGTGTGGGTGCAGGGCGTCGGCCCCTGCGTCCAGGGCCAGGCCGACCGGGTCCACCGGCCGGCCCACAAACAGCACGGCGGCGTCCATGGTGGTGCCCAGGCGGGTCGCCTCGGCTTTCAGCTCCACCAGCACCGGGTGGTCAAACGACGACGCGGTCACCGAGGGGTGTCCGGTGGAGCGAACCTCAGCCGCCACGCGAGCTGCGATCCCAGAGTAGTAGATTGGACCGTTCTTGACCTCGACGATGACGCGTACGGACCGGAGCAAATCAAGGGCCTCGGCCAGCGTTGGGATGCGCTCACCTGCAAACCGCTCGCCAAACCACCGCCCTGCGTCCAGGCGGCGCATCGCCGCCAGGGTCTGGTCTCTAACCAAGCCGCGACCATCCGTGGTGCGGTCCAGCATGGGGTCGTGAATCACGACCAACTCGCCGTCGCTGGTCAGGTGCACGTCCAGCTCGACCGCGTCCACGCCGATCTCCAGAGCCCTCCGGAACGCGGCCAGCGTGTTCTCGGGTGCCTCGGCCGAGGCACCCCGGTGGGCTACCACCTGAGGAATCCTGCCGCTCACCTCGACACCTCAATCCTGGATGAGCTGATCGAGCCGCTCCAAAATGAAGTCCGGCCGCGGGTCGGCGGCCATCGCAGCCGCAACCGTGGTCACGCCTGTCAGCACGAGGGCCGTGGCCATGCCCGAGGCACGGCCCATCACGATGTCGGTCTCCAGCCTGTCCCCGGCGATCAGGCTATCGGCGGGCGGCACGCCCAGCCGCTCGGCCAGCACGCGGCCCATGATGGGCGAGGGCTTTCCCACGACCTCCTCCACCCGATGGCCGGTGGCGGCCTCTACCGCCGCGATCACCGCACCGCAATCCGGAAGCCCGCCCTCCGGCGTAGGGCAGTACGCGTCCCGGTTGGTGGCCACGAACCGTGCGCCGGCCCTGATCGCGTCAAAGGCCACCTGGAGCTTGCGGTAGTCAAAAGTGCGGTCGAAGCAGGCCACCACGATCTCCACATCGCCGGGAGAATCGGTGAGCACGAATCCCGCGGATTCCAGTTCTGAGCGCACCGAATCCTCCCCGATCACGAAGAGCCGGGCCCCTGGGGATGTGACCCGGAGGTGCCTGACGAGCACATAGGATGAGTTGACCACATCCCCCGGCCCAGCCGGAATGCCCAGCCGCGTCAACTTCGCCGCGTACTCCTCCCGGTTGCGCAATGGGTTGTTGGACAGGAAAACAACCGGTTTGCCGGCAGCCCGCAAATACGCGACGGTGCGCACTGCTCCCGGCAGCAGTGCTTCGCCCAAGTAGACCGTGCCGTCCAGGTCGAAGGCATATCCGGCGTACAGACGGTCCGGCCGCCGCACCACCGGACCCATGTTGCGCGCCGTGCGCACGCTACCCGCCGCCCGAACCGAACAGGCCGCCCATTCGCGCGCCCGTCAGCCGGTAGACCGCGTACAGCGTGGCGGCGCAGAGCAGGATCAGGACAAACCCTAGAGCAGCGGCCTGCCCGATCGTGCCGGACGTGTAGAATGTGAAAATGCCCACGGTCATCGTTTCCCAACCAGGCAGGACCAGCAGTATGGTCGCCGCCGCCTCCTGTAGCGCGAACATCAGCGAGAACAGGGCGCCTGCCAGCACCCCGCGCCAGATGAGCGGAAGCGTGATGTCGAAGAACGTCCGCAGCCCTGAGGCGCCCACGCTCGCGGCCGACTCCTCCATGGAACGGTGAAGGCCCAGCAGGGACGCATACGTCGCCCGCACCGTGTACGGCATGCGGCGGACTGCCAGTACGAGCGGCATGATGATCCACATGCGGCTCAGCACAAGGCCGATTGCCGGAAGCGGGAAGTGAAACGCTCGGATGTAGGCGATCCCCAGCGCGGTCCCGGGCAGGGCCAGGATCAGGATGACGGCGGAGTCAATCACCCCCCTCCCAGGCAGCGTGCTGCGGGCCAGTACCCATCCGATGGGAACGCCGAACGCCAGGATAATCAGCACCGCGATTGCGCTCCAACGCAGGGTGTTGATCAGGTAGACGGGCGTCAGGTGCAGCACCTGATCCAGGTGCGCCAGCGTGAACCGGGTCGGAAACGGCGTGAGCGACCAGGCCTTACCAAACGCCGCCAGCGTGACGCCCAGGTACGGCAGGAACGCCACGGTCAGGACTACGATGAAGAACGCCGGCGCCAGCACCCCGGCCACGCCCCTGAGGGGGCGCCTCTCGACCGCGCGGTAGGAGACGACGGCGTACTCGCGCAACCCCACGATGCGCCGGGCGATCACCAGAAAGACGATAGCCATGGCGGCCATGAGGGCGCCGATTACAATACCCATCTTGAACAACCGGTTATCAATGTACTGAACTATGTTCAGGTAGGCCTGGGACGAGATCAGATCCTGCATCCCGACGACGAGTGGCGTGGCGAAATCCGCAAACGCCAGGATGAAGACAAGCGTGGCGCCCGAGATGAAGCCCGGGGTGACGAGCGGAATAGTGATGTCGCGTATCTTTCTCAGGCCGCGAGAACCCATCGCCTCGGCGGCCTCTTCGAGCGAGGCGTCGAGTTTGCTGAGACCGTCCACGACGTTGAGCGTGATGAGCGGGAAGTAGTGCATGATCATCGCCAGCAGCACGCCGTGCCAGCCGTAGATGAAGTTGATCGGCCTGGCAAGGCCAAAGTAGTCCATCAGGATGACGTTGATTGTGCCTGCGCGGCCCAGGACGAACACCAATCCCATTATGCCCACCAGCGGGGGCATGATTATGGGCAGGATGGTCAGGTACGAGAACGTCTCGCGGCCGGGGAAGTCGTACCGGACAAGCAGGAAGGCGGCAAGGAACCCGATCACGACGCAGCCGACAACCGTGCCGGCCGAGACTATGAGCGAGTTCACGAGCGACCGCCTGTAGAAGCCGTCGGTGGCGAAGTCCCGAAGAAAGGCGAGGGTGAGCTTCCCTTCCTCCGTCGTCACCGCGTCCACGAAGAGACGCCACAGCGGGAAGGCGATGAACAGGAAGAGAAACGCGTATATCGGCAGGGCCACTACAATGGCGGGCACGCGCGGCCGCGCCACGGGATGCGCTGCCGTTGCCCGAACGGTCCGCGGCGTCATGCCTGGCGCTCCGCCGGGAAGACCAGCGCGGACGCAGCGGTGAACCCCACGGTTATCTCCCGGCCGGGACCCAGGAGCTGGTGGCGCCTTGGATCGTGGACGTCCACCAGGAGCACCACGCCATCGCCGGCATCCACCTCGTAACGAACCACGTTGCCCATGTACTGCGAGACGGCGACGCGACCTCGCACCACTACACCCAGATCGCCTCGGCCTTCGGCAAGCGTCAGGTTCTCTGGCCGGATCGCCACGACGGCCGCGCTGCCCGGCTTGACCGTACCAACTGCCCTTCCCCGCAGGATGCCCGCAGGGGTCTTCAGGGCCACCATCTCGCCGGAGACCTCGGTTACAGTACCGGACACCAGATTGTTGGTGCCGATGAAATCGGCGACGAACAGCCCGGCCGGCTGCTCGTAGAGCTCGACCGGCGTTCCTATTTGCAGTACGCGGCCCGCGTCCATGACCGCAATGCGATCCGAGAGAACCATCGCTTCTTCCTGGTCGTGGGTAACGTAGATCGTGGTGATGTGCAGGTCCTGCTGTAGACGACGGATCTCGCTACGCAGCCGGGCCCGCACCTTCGCGTCCAGGTTGCTGAGCGGCTCGTCGAGCAGCAGCACGCGCGGGTTCAACACGAGCGCGCGCGCCACCGCCACCCGCTGCTGCTGGCCGCCGCTAAGCTGGCCCGGGGTGCGGGACTCCAGCCCCTCGAGGCCAACCTGCACGAGTGTATCCATCACGCGGGTCTTGATCTCTGCCTGCGGTGTGCGCTGGATCTTCAAGCCGTAGGCGACGTTCTCGAAGACCGTCATGTGCGGCCAGAGTGCGTAGTTCTGGAAGACGATCCCAATGCCGCGCTCGGCCGGGGGGATGCCGTTCATCGGCGTGTCGCCGAAGAAGACCGATCCTTCATCGGGATCGTAGAACCCGGCGACGATCCGCAGCGTGGTCGTCTTGCCGCACCCGGAAGGCCCCAGCAGAGTAAAGAACTCGCCTTCGGCGATGGTGAGCGAAACCCCGGCCATCGCCTCGACCGCCTTGAACCGCTTTACAAGGTCAATCAGCCGTACCTGCATCCGAAGTCACTCCTCTGGGCGGAAGCCGGGGGCGGGCGCCGAAAGGCGCACACCCCCGATCCAAGCAGACCTTACGGGCAGTGCAGCTTCTGGAGGTCCTTGTGCCGCTCGAGGATCAACTTGCGGAACACCTCGTTGACCTCGCTGTAACGCTTCTCGGCCACGTCGTCGTCGTAGACGTTCCGGACCGGCTTGTCGAAGAACGACCGCGCGCCGGCGAACTCCGCCATGCGCTCCACCGGCGAACCGGCGGGTCCTTCCAGCCGGTACTTGGGCGCGATGCCGAACTGCCCGCGCGACATCATCACCCGCTGCCCCTCGTCGCTGAGCGCGAACTGGATGAAGGCTCTGGCAGCCCTCAAGCTCCGAGACCCGGCCAGGACCGCCAGGGGCTCGGGGGTAACGAACCCGGCGGTCGGGGTCACATACTTCAGATCGTGCCCTCCTAGCACATCCTCGAACGCCATGTAGGCGGGCACGGCGTATCCTACTGCGAATTCACCCTTGGCCACGACCGTGGGCACATCGCGGCTGCGTGCTACGAACATCCCGGTGTTGGCGCCCAACCTCTGCGACCACTCCCAGCCCTTCTGCCAGCCGAGCATCTGCAACATGACCTCATACGAGGCATGGTTGGAGCTCGACCGGTCAGGAGTGCACTGTGCAACCTGCCCCTTGAGGCGGCAATCGAGCAGGTCATCCCAGTCGCGGATCGTCTCCACACCCAAACGCCTCATGAGGCGTGGGTGCCAGATCAGCCCGTACGGGGTCAGGCAGCAACCAACCCAGAAACCCTTGGGATCCTTGAGCCGGATGGGCTTGGGTGTCCCGATCGTGGCCGGTATGTCTCGCAGGACCGCCTCGGGGACCTCGTGAGCCACCAGGAGCTTACGGTCCGCCAGGTCGTCGAACAGCGCGGGCTCGCCGCCCCAGAAGACGTCTGCCTCAGGCCGGCCGCCCCACTCCCGGATCCGGCCGTAGGCCACGGGCGTACCTGCCGAGACCACGGTCACCCGCACGGCGGTGCCGAACTGCCGGCGCGCGAACTCCGTGAAGGCGGCCACCGTTGGGTCTGCGACGGTCCGCGCAACAGGCGTGATCACGACGAGCCGGTCCTCGATGGTCACCTGTGCCCTGGTCGGCACCGCGTTCAGGGCCGTCAGCGCAAGACTGACCGCTACAATAACGATCCAGACGGTCCGGTGCATATCTGATCTACCTCCCCTCGACCTCTAGCCCGTCAACCCACCCCCACACAGGTTTCTTTCTACTCGTCTCGACCGAACTCCTTGACCGTTCCCAGCAACCCCTCCACCCGCGAGAGCACCGCCCCCTCGTCCAGGCCCGCGATCACCTCACGCCCACCCAGTATGAACGCCGGATAGCGGCGCGGCCGGTGTCGGATGATGCGCGCGATCCACGTCAGCGAGAACGGCTCGACCAGGTACACGGCGACCCGGCCCCCGAAGACCACCTGCAGCCGGTCCAGAAGATGGAAGAGGCGGTAGGCCTCGCCCCTGTCCGCGCCGGAGCCCGGGACAGACAGGCGCGGGGGGCCGCCTCCGGTCAGGCCGCGTGCGAGGACCTCGACCGTCAGCAACCGAACCTCGCCAAGGGGCGGCTCCATGCATAAAGACTCCGAGCAACCGGGCGGCAACTCCTGCCACCCCAGCAGGAGTTGCAGGAGATCCCTGGTAGTTATCCCCTCGTTGCCACTTGTCAGACCCGGGGCATGCGGATGCGCGCACACGCCATCGTTAACCCTGTAGCCGGACGTAACCGCGGAGCCCAGGCGTGGGCCCGCGCGAAGCCCGTACTCGAATCAGCCGGCTGGGAAGTCACTGAGAGCTTCTCCCTGCGGCAGGGCTATGCCGTTGAACTGGCCGCAACCTCGGACGCTGAGGTGATCCTGGCCGTCGGCGGAGACGGCACCGCGCACGAGGTTGCCAACGGCCTGCTCCGGCGTAGCCGGCGGCCGGTCATGGGCGTACTACCGGTGGGAACGGGCAACGACTTCGCGCGGGCGCTCGGGCTGCCGCGGGACCCCGCTGCCGCGGCGGGCATGCTTCTGACCGCACGCCCCAAGCTTATTGACGTTGGGGTCGTCAACGACCGCTGCTTCCTGACGGTCGCGGGCGCCGGCTTCGACGGCGAGGTTGCAGGACAGGTGAACGCGTGGCCTAAGGTGCTGGGCGGAACCGCCATGTACGTGCTGGGCATCCTCAAGATGCTGGTCACCTACCGGCCGGTTGAGGTCGGGATTGTCATCGACGGGGTAGCGGACCGCGAAAGGCTCTTTCTGATAGCGGTCGGCAACACCGCCTGGAACGCCGGGGGAATGTGGATGGTCCCGCCGGCACGCCCGGACGACGGCATCCTGCACGTGGTGATCGCGGGGCCGCTCAGCCGGATTGAAACGCTGGGCGTGCTGCCCAGAGTCTACTCTGGGCGCCACCTCCTGCATCCCAAGATCCGCCAGGCCCAGGGCCGCGAGATCATCGTCACGAGTTCGACTCCACTGAGGGTCCAGGCGGACGGCGAGACTATTGGAACGCTGCCGGCCACCTTCCGTGTGCATCCTGGCGCGCTAGAGGTCCTGATCCCCGCCGTCTGACCGTCCTCCCCCTCCTCGGCACGGCTGCATTCGAACGCCTCTTCGAGAATCTTAGAGTTCTGTCGTGCTGCCTAGGGCTAGAAAAGGTCTATTTGTGGCATATAGAGTACTGAACAGTGCACACTGACTCGGAGGCCCGATTGCCCTATGTTGGAACGCAGGCCGACCATAATGACCGTCCAGGAGGTTGCCCGCTATCTGCGGGTTCACGCGATCACCGTCTACCGGATGATCCGGCTGGGCAGACTGCCCGCGATCCGTGTCGGCCGCGGCTGGCGTTTCAGGAAGGACGAGATAGACTCCTGGCTGCACAGACATGAGGCCAACTCCCAAGATCAGCCCGCCAAACCGGCCAAGCCGCGCGGGCGCTCCAACCCGAGGCGCCGTGTCCCCCGCTAGCCAGGTCCAGCCCGGGGAGACCAACGGCCTGCTACAACGCCGCGTGCAGGCGTATGTCCAGGTCCATGCCCGCGAACTCCCCACGGCCCCAGCGATCGCGGCGCACCTGGGCGCCGATCTCGCGGAGGTGCAGATTGCCCTGGATGCCCTTGTGGGGGATGGCTCGCTGGTGCGCCGGGGCGGGGTAGAAACGACGTACGCACCAACCTCGACGCAGAAGCGCCTCGGCCAGATGTTGGTCGAGGCCGGCCTCCTAACCGAAGCCCAGTTGGAGGAGGCCCTGGCCGAGCAGGCCAAGACCGGGCAGCGGCTGGGCCAGGTGCTGATTGGCAGGGGCCTGGTCACGAAGCATGCCGTGGGCGAGACGCTGGGCGCGCAGCGGAGCAATCCATACGTGAACCTGGTCACGACGCCGATTGACGACGAGTTGCTGCGCAGCATTCCGGCGTCGGTGATCACCGAGCTGAGGGCGGCGCCCTTCGCGAGGGTCGGGCAGGAGGTCCACGTGGCCATGCCCGATCCCTCCGACGTTAGGGCCATTGACCGGCTCTCCGGCCTGATACGCGCCCGGGTGCGGCCGTTCTTCACCACTGAGCGCGACTTCGAGTGGCTGCTGGCCACACGGCTGAACGTTACGCAGGCCGTGGGCGAGGACCTGGATGCCGCCGGTGCCGTAGGTGTTGAGCCCGAGTTCGCAACGGTGCTGGCCGGCGACTCCCCGCTCGACCCACCGATGGTACGGCTGGTGGACTCGATGATCCAAGGAGCCGTGCGCGAGGGAGCGACCGACATCCACATAGAGCCACAGGCCGACGGCACCGCCGTGCGTTATCGCATAGACGGGCTCCTGTACGACAAGGCGCGGCTGTCCCGGAGTGTGGGCGGCGGTGCGGCCTCCCGCATCAAGGCGCTGGCAGGACTGGACATCGCCGAGCGGGTGAGACCGCAGGACGGCCGCCTGCTGTACGAGTTCGGGGAGCGCGAGCACGACCTGCGCATCGCGTCTGTTGGCTCCAACTTCGGGGAGCGCGTGACCGTCCGGGTGCTGGACAAGCACCGCGTGCTGCTGGGCCTTGAACGGCTGGGCCTCCTTCCCGATCAACAGAAGGTGCTCGAGGGGCTGCTGGCCAGACCGTACGGGATGATCCTGGTCACGGGTCCAACGGGCTCGGGCAAGACGACCACGCTGTACGCCTGCCTCAATCGGATCAACGAGCGAACGCGCAACATCATGACCGTCGAGGATCCGGTGGAGTACCACCTCGAGGGCATCACCCAGATCGCCGTGCGGACGAAGATGGCGGTCTCGTTCGCGGCAGGGCTGCGGGCGATCATCCGCCACGATCCCGACGTAGTAATGGTGGGCGAGATCCGCGACACAGAGACCGCCCAGATCGCCGTCCAGGCAGCCCTCACCGGCCACTTGGTGCTGAGCACCCTTCACACGAACGACGCCGCCGGCGCCATCGTTCGTCTCGTTGAGATGGGCGTGGAGCCCTACCTGATCACCTCCACCCTGCTGGCCTCGATCGGCCAGCCCTGATCCGTGCGCTCTGCCCGGCCTGCCGGCAACCGCACGAGGCCACCCCGGACCAGGCGGTGGAACTTGGGCTGCCAGCCAACACGACGGCAACTGTCTGGAGCCCGCACGGCTGCCCGGAGTGCGGCCAGATGGGATACAGGGGGCGCTCCGGCGTGTTCGAGATAATGAAGGTGACGGACGGAATCCGCGACCTGATCCTGCAGCGGCGCCCTGCCACCGCCATCCGCGAGGCCGCGCGGCGCGATGGGATGCGCGTCATGAACGAAGCAGGTATTGCCAGGGCGCTCGACGGCACGACCAGCGTGGACGAACTTCGCCGCGTGGTCTTCGCGGCGATTGACTGAGATGGAGCGGGCCATGCCAGCCTTCGCGTACACGGGCAGGGACGGTACCGGCGTTCCGGTCAGAGGTGTGATCGCGGCCGAGAGCGAGGCCGTGGCCGGCGCCCGGCTGCGCGAACAGGTGCTGTTCATCACGTCACTGCGGCCGCGGACACGCTGGGCCACAGCGGTCTGGCGGCGTCGAGGGCCTGGCCTTCAAGAGGTTGCGGCCTTCACCTATCACCTGGCCGGGCTCGCGGCGTCCGGCATCCCGCTGCTCCGCGGCCTGGAGGTGGCGCGCGAGCAAGAGGAAGACGTGACGCTGCGCGAGGTGATCGGGGACGTGCGCGATCGCATCGAGGCCGGGCAGAGTCTGTCGGCCGCGATGAGCCGCCATCCCAAGGTGTTCTCCCCGGTATATGTCGGGGTGGTGCGGTCCGGCGAGGTAGGCGGCGTGCTGGACCAGGCCCTGATGCGTCTGACCGACTACCTCGACCGCGAGGTGGCGCTGCGACAAAAAGCCGCCTCGCTTGCTGTTTACCCGGCGTTCGTGCTCGTCCTGGCCACGGTGGTCACAAGCGTGTTTGCCGTTTTCGTGATTCCTGCGTTCGAGAAAGTATACCGCTCTGCCGGAGCACCCCTCCCTCTAGCCACCGCGGTCCTCATCGAGTTCAGCCGGCTGCTGCGTGGGTACTGGCTGGCGGGCCTGGTAGTGGCCGCAACCGCGGGATGGGCGTTGTTCCAGACCGGCACACTGGCAAGGCTCGCGGCCGCCGGAGCGCGCCTGCTCTGCCGAATCCCGCGCGTCGGCGCGGTTGTGCGGCTGCTTCAAGTCAACCGCCTGCTGCGGACGTTCGGTGCGATGTACTCCAGCGGCGTGCCGGTGATACAGGCGCTGAACATCACGGCCGAGTCGGTCTCCGAACCCCAGGTGAAGGCCGCGGCCAGCTACCTCAAGGAGAGGATCTCATCCGGCCATCGCCTGAGCGAGGCGATGCGCGGGGTCGCCCTCTTCCCTCCTATAGTGCACCGGATGACCGCGATGGGCGAGGAGGCCGGCCGCCTGGACGAGCTGCTTCAACGGGTCTCCGATCTGCTCGACCGCGACATAGACCTCTCGATCAAGCGGCTGGTCACGCTGGCCGAGCCGCTTCTGACGCTGGCCCTTGGAGGTGTCATCGCTTTGATCCTGCTGGCCCTGTACCTGCCGATCTTCGGCCTGCCCAGGGCCATTCTAAGGTAGTACCAGGTTCGGTGTTGGATGCGAGATGTCAGGCAAGGCACATCACAGCAGGAGGTGAAAGGGGATGAAAGGGAAGCGCTCGGGTGAGAGCGGTTTCACCTTCGTGGAAGTACTGGCGGTGATCCTGATCCTCGGGGTCCTGATCGCCGTCGCGCTGCCCAACTACTTCGGCGCCGAGGCCGACGCGCGGCGCTCGGTGGACATGGCCAACGTCCGGGCGATCAACTCCGCCCTGGCCCTCTACCAATACCGGAACAGCGGGGCGTGCCCGACCGCGGGCGCGAACTTTCTGGCCTTCCTGGACAACACCGCGTACTTCCCGGACGGCCGGCCTGTTGATCCCAGAACCGGTACCGCTACGCCCTACTCGACCACCTACAGCGACACCCTGTGCAGGGTTCAGATGAGCGCCGGAGGGGTGAACCACGATACCGGGGCAGGCCACTGAGGTCACAGAGCAACACGCTGCAAGGAGGAGGATGAGATGGCCTGCCAAAGCGGGTTCAGCCTTGTGGAGGGTCTCGTGGTCGCGGCGCTGCTGGCGATCCTGGTGGTCGTCGCGGTGCCGCGGCTGATGGTCCCCGAGACCCTCCACGCGCGCTCATCCGCCCGTCAACTGGCCGCCGATCTGCGGCTGGCGCAGCGGCTAGCGATCGCCCGGCGCGCGAACGTCATGCTGGAGTTCAGTCCGTCTGCACCGCCATACACCGGCTACATCGTGAGGCAGGAAGGCGGTGGCGCCGAGCCCGACTTCCCAAAGAACCTGCCACAGGAGGTCTCCGTGACCGGCCCACTGCAGTTCGTCTTCTCCTCCAATGGCAGCGCGGCGGCCAGCGGCACGGTGACGCTGACGGCCAGTGGTGCCACGGCGACGGTCCAGGTTACAGCGGCCACCGGGCACGTGAAGGTGACCGGACCGTGAAGCGCGGGCAGGCCGGCTTCACGCTCGTCGAGCTGCTGGCGGCGGCCCTGATCCTGGGCGTCGCCATCATCCCACTGCTTCAGGTCATGCCAGGCGTGCTTGCTCCTGCCCAGGTCACCGAGACGGATCTGCGGCTGTCCGCGGCGGCCACGCGCAAGACCGAGGAGATCCTTGGACGCCTGCGCGCGGACATCAGCAGCGTGACATCGGGCGCCGAGGCATGCGCCGACCTTCCACAATGCCGGCTGCAGTGGACGATTACAACAGAGCTCTCGAGTGCCGCCCCAGGTGTGGGATCGCTCAGAACGATTGCCACGATAGCGTGCCGGGACGCGAACGCCAACAGCGCCTGCGATGTGGACGAAGCGCAGGTGCGATACGACACCAAGGTAACCTCGCGCCCATAGGAGCCCGCGATGCCGCGTAGAGATCATGGGATACCGGCGAACGAACGCGGCGCCACCCTGACCGAACTGCTGGCGGTTGTGGCCATGCTCACGTTGGTGATCGTCGCGCTGGTACCGCTGCTGTGGACCGGCCAGCAAACATGGAACCGCGTTGACCGGCACACCGAGGTCACGCAAAATGCCCGCAGGGCGCTGGACAAAATCGTGCGGGAGGTGCGCGCCGCAGGGAGCTTCCAGGTCGTGGGCGACTCGCTTATACGCTTGACCATGGCTTCGGGCGACGGAACCGGCGCGACGCCGACTGTGGAGTACCAGCTCAACGCCGGCACCGGAAATCTGGAGTACCGACAGAGCGGAGAGTACTTCTTCCGCCGCCGCATCACGGTCACCGCCGGGACCGCGGTGCCAGCTGGCTACTCCGTCCCTGTCGTCTTCGACCACGCCGCGCTGGTAGCCGCGGGCAAGAGCCTGGCAAGCGGGAACGACGTGCGTGTGCGCTACCGGGCCGGGACGAGGTGGGTGGAACTGGATCGCTTCAGGGACATCCCGACCGCGTGGAACTCAACGACGACGCGAGTATGGTTCAGGCTGCAGGCACCAATAGCAGCCGGCGGTTCTGATGGCGACTACTACCTGTTCTACGGGGACCTCTCAGCGGGCACCCCGCCGTCGAACGGCGTGCACGTCTTCTTGGACTACGAAGACGGAACGAGCCTGGCGGGGTGGACTCGGAGGGACGGGTGTGCCGGCACACACTCCGCCTCCGCCGACGGGTTCGTCTTCACCGCGAGCAGCGGCTCCTGCCATCGCCAGTTCAGCAAGAACGTCCCGCACAGCGACGCGGACGGTCACCAGACCGGCGTCAGCGCGCGGCGCAGCGATACCGGCGTGGGTTACATCGTCACACTGGCTGATGAGACCAACGCGACGTTGAGAATCCGGTACTGGACTGTCTGGAGCACCACCGGCGGGGCCATCGGATCGGTCTCCGCAAGCGTCACGCCAGGTACGAACTACTACGGCAGGTTCTATCTGGTCGGCTCAGCCCTCAAGGTGAAGTACTGGGCCGTCGGTGCGGCTGAGCCCGGCTGGAGGCTCGAGGTGACCCACTCGACCGTCGCATCCGGCGCGCACTATGGGCAGGTTGATGGGTACACGAGCCCGCAGGACCACCGCCACCGGAACATCATCGTTCGGCGTCGTGTGTCCTCCGAACCGGCCACGGCGCTGGCCGCCGAGGAGGCGGCGCCGGTACCTGCCGCCTGGCAGCCCCTGGCCGGCCCCTTCCGCGCCATGAGCGTCCAGTGCTTCAACGCTGCCGGCAGCGCAGTCGCGTGCCCGGCGGCTCCGGGCCCGTCGGCCGAGGCAGTCAGGTCGGTGCAGGTTGCGCTCACCGCCATGGATCCCACCGGGGAGGTCGCCGACATTGTGGTCACCTCGAGTGCGTACCGGCAGGCCCCCTAGCAGGCCGCTCGCTGCCCGAGCGCAGCCCCCTGCGGCCACGGTGAAGCGGTCGCGGTCAGGCGAGGCAGGCGTTGCCCTCGTCATGGCGGTCGTGGTGACGATGATCCTGGCGTTGATCGTGGCGGGCATCGCCCAACTGATGATCGCCGAGATGGAGATGGGACGGCTTGTGCGGTGGGACGCCGAGGCGCAGTACCTGGCCCAGGCAGGCCTCGAGCACCAGATTTACCTGCTCAAGGCAGACAAGACGGCCGCGGCGGTCCCGTACACGAACTACCCTGCCACGGCGGATCAGCGAACCTGGTACACCACGACCCGGCGTTGCCTGCTTCCCACCCTGGACGACTGCACCATCAACGTCGCGGCCCGCCGCTGGTGCATCCTGTCCACCGGCGAGATCCGCCGCTACAACCCCGACGCCACCTTCACGGTTCTGTTGACGCGTACGATTCGCGCCGAGGTGGACATCACCTACGGTGGGGCCTCGCCGCTCTACGGAACCCCGCTCAAAGTATCTGTCCTGCGCTGGGGGGAAGACCTCCGCGCCTCACCCACCTGTCCCTGACGACGGCCTCTGGTCGGACGGCAGGAGCGCGGCGATTCCGTCCATGAAGCGCCTTCCCCATGCCTCCAGGTCTGTCCGCGTGATGCGGCCGTCGTGCCGCGGGACGGCAATGGGCGGGCCCAGCCGGACGACAACCGAGTGCCGGCGGGGCAGCCGCGTGCCCTTGGGCATGGCGTGCTGCGTACCGATTACTGCCATGGGAAGCACCGGCGCGCCGGCGCGCAGGGCCAGCAGCGCGGCGCCGGGCTCGGCCTGCATCAACCGGCCGTCGGCGCTGCGCGTGCCTTCGGGGAACATCAGGACGAGTTCGCCATGGGAAAGAGCCTCGAGCGCGGTGCGGATCGAGCGCCGGTCCGCCTGGCCCCTCCTCACAGGGAAAGTGCCCACCGTGCGCAGCAGCCAGCCGAGAACGGGCATCTGAAGCAGCTCGTGCTTGGCCATGAAGCGGGCCCTGCGCCGAAGCGCAACCCCGGCGATCGGAGGGTCCGCGGCGCTGACGTGGTTGCATACGGCCAGGACCGGGCCCTCTGCCGGTTCGTTCTCGCGGCCCTCCACGCGCAGCCGGAACTGCAGGGAGAAGTAGACCGTGAAGAGCAGTTTCCAGAAGTCATACCACATCCGTGCGCTCCCTGACGAGCTGTACGATCGTTGCGACCACCTGTTCAGTAGTCAAGAGGGTGGTGTCGAGAACAACAGCGTCACCTGCCGGCCGCAGCGGTGAGAGAGACCGCGTCTCATCGCGCTCGTCCCGCTCGGCCTCCTGGCGGCGGACCTCGTCCTGATCCACGTCCACCCCCCTTGCCCTCAGTTCGTCGTGCCGCCGCCGGGTCCTCGCCTCAAGACTGGCCTCGAGGAACACCTTGACCTCGGCGTTGGGGAAGACGACCGTGCCTATGTCCCGGCCCTCCATCACGATTCCCCCGGCGGCCCCGAGGGCCTGCTGCCGCGCCACCAGCGCCGCGCGCACTCCGGGCACAGCGCTGACGATCGAAGCCGCGGTACTGACCTCCGGGGCGCGGATCGCCTCGGTCACGTCCTCGCCGTCCACCACGATTCTATCCCCACCGCGTGCTGGTCGGAACTCGATGGCCAGCGAGGCGGCCAGGGCTGCAAGCGCGGCTGCGTCGCGCAGGTCAACGCGTCGCCTCATGGAGGCCAGCGCCACCGACCGATACATGGCACCGGTGTCTATGTGCTTGAACCCAAGCCTGTCGGCCACGGCCCGCGCCACGGTGGACTTGCCGGACGCGGTAGGACCGTCTATAGCCACCGCCGGGCGCCGTCGGCTCACGACCGGGCCCCCCCGCGGGCCAGCAGCCGGCTGAGCGCCTCGAGCGCCGCCGCCGTATCCGGGACCACCAGCGCGCCTGCCGCGGCCAGGCGCGCTGCAGCATCCGCGGCTGCGCCGCCGGTGAAATCCCGCGCCTCCTGCCCCTCCACCATGACAACCGGAACCCCGGCAGTCAGCGCAGCTTCCGCAACTTCCAGATTCCGCAAGTTACCCGGACCGATGGGGGTGGGCGCGATAATCACGGCGCGGCAGGTCAGGGCGGCCCGGATGGCCTCGTCGGCAGCGGCACTGCTGATCGGCGAGAACGGTGCCTCCTCGATCACCTGGGCTCCCACGGCCCGTGCTGTTTCGTCGTCGGCGTCCATCACGTGCACAACTCCCACGCTCAGGCGACAGCCCGCCTCGGCGCAGCGGTTCAGGATCTCAACGCCGGTCCCGCCGCCGCAGATCACGTGAACCCGTGGCCCGGTCCCTTGAGCCGCCGGTCCAGGAGCCACCGTCAGGTACGGGCGCCCGGTCCTGGCGTCGATCCGAACGGTCACGCCAGCACCATACGCCTCACGGATGAGGTCTGGGGCGACGACATCGGCCGGGCGGCCGCTGGCAAGGAGGCGGCCCTGGCTCAGCAGCGCCATGCGATCACAGAAACTGGCCGCCAGGTTCAAGTCGTGGATCGCTGCCACGGCGGTGAGGCCGCGGCCGGCCAGGGTTCTCAGGAGCTCCATGATCTCAAGCTGCCGTCCCAGGTCCAGGTGCACCGTGGGCTCGTCCAGGAGCAGGAGGCGCGGCTGCTGGGCTAGGGCCCGGGCAATCAGCACACGCTGTCGCTCTCCGCCGCTTAGGGCCTCTATTGGGCGGTCGGCCAGTTCCACAGCACCGGTCTGCTCCAGGGCCCCGTCCACGGCCTGGAGATCGGCCGGACCAGGGCGCGCCAGCCGGCCCAGGTGGGGGTTCCTCGCCCACGCCACGGCCTCTCGCACCGTGACACCTGCTGGCACGACCGGATGCTGTGGCAGGACAGAGATCTGTCTGGCCAGGACTTCTACCGGCGTCTCGTGCGGGGCGAGTCCTTCCACCAGCACCCCACCCGCCTCCGGACCCACTGCGCCGGCTATCGCACGCAGCAGGGTGGTCTTGCCCGCGCCGTTGGGTCCGACGATGCCGAAGAACGCCCCGGACGGTATCTCAAGGGAGACACCACCCAGCGCCGTGATGCCGGCCAGCCGGCACACCAGTCCGGCGATCTCGACCCGACACCCATCTGCGGCAGACAAACTACCGTCCATTGCCCAGCAGCCTGGCAACTAGATCCAGACCTTCCACCACGCGGGGACCGGGCCGCGCTACCAGCGAGGTCGGCAGATCGTACACCCGCCCTGCCCTCACCGCGTCCAGGGCGGCCCAGCCGGGTCTCCCCCGCAGTCGGTCTCTCCCCGGGTAGAGCAGCAGGATCACCTGCGGGTTCCTGTTCAGGACGTCCTCGATCGGGACAGGAACGTATCCGCGGCGGTCGCCGAAGATGTTGGCGCCGCCGGCGCGGGTGACCAGATCGTCCACCAGCGTTCGGCCGCCCGCGGCCAGCACTGGTTCATGCCACACCTCGATGTAGACAGTGCGCCGGACGGCTGGGCGAACGGCCGCTGCCCGGCGCCGGAGGAACAGGGCCAGGCCCTCGGCCTCCCTGGTGCGGCCCGTCACCCGGCCCAGTAGTCGAACCAGATCAACCGTCCCCTCAACCGAGGCGGCGTCCACCGCCAGGACGGGCAGGCGGAGCGCCCGCAGACGAACAAGCTGGTCATGTTGCAGGCTTGGCATTCCGACAACCAGATCCGGCTTGAGGGCCATCACGCGCTCCAGGCTGACCACAACGCCGCCCACGCGCGGCCTGCTGCGAACCCGCTCAGGCGGGTAGTCGTCGGAGTCGCTGATCCCGATGACCTCTCGGTCTAGGCCCAGGGCGAACAGGACCTCTGTCACGCTCGGAGCCATTGAGACTATCCGGACCGGCCTGGCCCCTATGGTGAGGTGTACCCCGGAGGCATCCGTCAAAGTCATCGGATAGGTCCCGCCGGCACCTGTGGCTCCGACGGCCGCGGCTGCGAATGCGCCGACAGAGGCCGCCATCAGCAGAGCAAGCAGGACAGCAACCGCGGATCGAAGCGCCGTGACCCGCTCCGATGCCACCCTCATCGCCGGGATCCCCTTGGCTTTCTGGCCACAATCCTACCAAGCGCGCGGGTGCGTCCGCCCTCCCGGAAAAGACCCTCCTGAAGATAGAGCACCTCCCAGTCCCGGAACCGACGCCGCAGTTCGCCTTTTCTGAGCCGGTGTGCGGGCCCGCGGGGACCAGGGTCCGGCTCGGGCCATTCCAGGTGTGTCTCCAGGATCATCACCCCACCGGGCCGCACCGCCTCCTGCATCGCCCTAAGCAGCTTCCTCTTCAGGAAGAACGTGTTCACGACCACATGGTACCGCGCCTTCGGGAACAGGTGGGTGTCGAGATCCGCCTCGACCCACCGCACGCGCAGGTGCCTCCGTGCAGCCCGGCGGGCCGCTACTGCCAGCGCAGTGGGCGAGATGTCAACGGCGCACACATCGTAGCCGGCCGATGCCAGCAGCAGGGCATTGCGCCCCAGGCCGGTGGCCACGTCCAACGCGCGGCCCCGAGGCAGGAGCGGTAGCCACCTCCTCAATAGGCCTGACGGCGGCCCGTCGTGCACGCGCTCGCCTGCTGCGTACCTGGCTTCCCATTTCTTGCGATCAACCTTCATGCCGCTGCCCCTCAGTGCCCCGAAGGCCTTTGGCCCCCCGACAGCGCGCCCGCCGGGACGGAGCGGAATCCAAGATCCAGCAACCGTTCCGCATCACCGAAGACGTCGCGACTGTTGAGCACGACCACGAGCATCTGGCGGCCGTCCCGCGTTGCCGAGGCAACCAGCGAAGGCCCTGACGCCGCGGTCCACCCGGTCTTCACCCCATCGGCTCCAGGATAGCGCCCGAGGAGCCGGTTGGTGTTGACGAGGCGCTGGGGCGGTCGGCCAGGCCGTACCAGTTCCGAGGTTTCGGTACGCGCCAGGGCTGCGAAATCCGCGTTGCGAAGGGCATGGCGTGCGATCAGGGCGAGGTCGAGGGCGGTGCTGTAGTGCCCCGCGGCCTCGAACCCGTGCGGGCTGACAAACCGGCTCTCGCGGGCGCCCAACTGCCGTGCCTTGGTGTTCATCTCCTCGACGAAGCGTTCACTGGTACCGAAGACCGCCTCGGCCACGGCCACCGCCGCATCGTTGGCCGAGCGGAGCATCATCGCAAGCAGCAGATCTCTGGCCTGCCATCTCTCTCCGGCCACAAGCCCTACGAACGCACCCTGATGCTGGGCGGCAGCGCGTGTGCTCACGGTGACGACCGTGCCGGCAGGTAGTCGCTCGATGGCCATGATCGCGGTCAGGATCTTCGTGGTGGACGCCGGAGGCCACCGGCGGTGCGCCGCAAGAGCGTGCAGGATGCGGCCGGTTGTAGCGTCCATGACGATCGCGGCGGTGGGCCCATCGGGTGCGGCAGGACTGGCCGCCGCGGCATCCGCCGGAGCCGCTCCTGCCGTCATCACTGCGCACAGCGCCAGCAGCAGGCCTGCCAACAGGGCGTGCCGGAGCACGGCGCTCACCCCACCGGATCTAGCATGGCCTGCACGCCGCGCTCGCCCGCGGGCGGCAGATCAGAAAGCCCGCGGAGGCCGAAGTACCGGAGGAACCGTTCCGTGGTCCCGAACAGCATGGGGCGTCCCACCGTCTCGCGACGACCCACCACGCGGATCAGATGGCGCTCGAGCAGGCGCTCGATGTGCCAATCGCTGCTGCTTCCGCGGATCTGCTCGATGTCGCCCCTGGTCGCCGGCTGCCGGTACGCGATTATCGCAAGGGTCTCGAGGGCTCCCTTGGACAGGGATTCGCCGTGCTCGTACTGGAGAAACCGGCGCACCAGATCGGCGTGCTCCGGCCTGGTGCAGAGCTGATAGCCGCCGGCGACCTCCTGCACCTGAAGGCCGCCGTCTGCCAGGCGCGACTCTAGGTGATCTACTGCCTCCCGTGCGCGGTCCGCTGGGACATCCAGCACGGCTGCCAGGCGATCGAGTGGTACCGGCCGGTCGGCGACAAACAGCAGGCTCTCAACCGAGCGCGCCAGTTCCCCGATACCATCAGGGGATACCATAGGAACTGCGGCGGGGGAATGCCGCCTGCCCTCCTCTCTACCCGCAGAGTGTCGGCACATATGGCATAATACGAGCATGAACCGCACCGTTCGCGTACTTCTTCAGACCACTCCTGAACAGGCCGCAGCCCTCGCAGAGACCGCACGCCTCTTCAGCGCCGTCTTCAACGAGGTCTGCGCCTACGGCTGGGCGCATAACGAGAAAAACGGTGTCCGCCTTCACCACGCCACCTACTACCCGCTGAAGGAACGCTACCCTGCACTCGTCTCTGACCTGCATTGCCAGGCCCGCGTCAAAGCGACGGAAGCCCTGAGGAGTGTATTCGTTTTGCGGCGTCAGGGGCGCAAGGTATCTGCCCCGAGGTCGTCTCAGTGTCCGCCCCGCTTCAACAAGCACACCTTCAAGGTGGATTGGCCTAACCGGACGGTTCGGCTTTCGACCACACAGGGCCGCATGAGCCTCCCCTTCCAGCTTCTCGCCTATGCTGAAAAGTGCGCTGGCGCGACTGTCCTGACCAGCGACCTTCTCCAGCGCGACGGCAACTGGTGGCTCCACATCGTCGTTGACCTGCCTGCGCCTGAGGTTACTCCCAATGCGGAGGTCGTCGGCGTAGACCTTGGCATTGCCCAACCCGCCGTCACCTCCAACAACCGCTTCCTCGGGAAGAAGGGTTGGCGGGCGGTGGAGACCCGCAACTTCAACCTCCGCCGTGCCCTCCAGGCCAAGGGCACAAAGTCCGCCAAGCGACACCTGCGGAAGATGCGCCGCCGACAGGAGCGGTTCCGTCGAGACTGCGATCACGTGCTCTCGAAGCAGATCGTCGAGGCCTGCCCTCATGGGGGAACGATTATCTTGGAGAATCTCAAGGACATCCGCCGTCGAACCAAGGTCCGCCACGGCAAGCAGGCCCGTCGTCTGCATAGCTGGTCGTTCGCTCAACTCAAGTCGTTCGTCCGGTACAAGGCCGAAGGAAGAGGCATAACGGTGGTCGGGGTAGACCCTCGGCATACCTCCCAAATGTGCTCCTCCTGCGGGCATATTGCTCGCGACAACCGCCGTTCCCGCGCCTGGTTCCAATGTCGTGCGTGCGGTTTCTTGCTCCACGCCGACTTGAATGGGGCGCGCAACATCGCGGCCAAGTACCATGCCGCCGTCGGTATACCCGGCGGTGGTGGGCAGCCCGTCAACCTGCCTATCGTGGGGAGCAGTGCTTCGCATGGCTCACTCACAAGCTGCCGGCTTTAGCCGACAGTCGTTGACCTAGGCCCTCTGCACCATGATTGGCGCCAGCGGGGAGGCCTGCTGCACTCGGACCTTCTGGTCCTTGATCAGTTCCAGCAAGGCCAGGAACGTCACCACCACGACGACGGCGGTTGCCCGTCGCGGAAACAGCGCAGAGAACTCCAGGCCCTGCGGCGCGTTGTCCAGCGCGCCCAGGATGGCCGACATGCGATCGGCAACCCGAACCGGCTCATCCACGACCTCGGCGGCGCGCTCCTCCCGGGCACGCGCAAGCACCTCTTCGAAGGCCCGGAAGAGATCCTCAACCGTCACTCCCTCCAGCAGGACGTCTGCCGGATCCCCCTGCCACGGCCGTACGAAGACCTGCTGCTGGAGACTCTCCAGCACCCGGAGCGCCTCGGCGGCTTCCTTGAAAGCCCGGTACTCGGCGAGTTGCTCCTCCAGGCGTTCGGGTAGGTCGCTGTCCTCAGGAACCTGGACGGGCTCAGGCGGAGGGGGTTTGGGCAGGAGCAACTTGGCCTTCATCTCAACAAGCGCGGCAAGCAGCCAGAGCGTCTCGACGGCCTGATTGAGGTCCAGGGAGGCCTTGGCGCGCCGCAGGAACTCGTCTGCCATCTCGGCCAGCGGGATGTCGTTGAGATCTATCTTCCCCTGGTGGGCGAGCGTTACCAGCAGGTCAAGCGGGCCCTCGTAGCCGGGTATGCTCACCGTGTAGGCAGATGCGGGGTTGCGGGTGAACGGGCCGGATGGTTCGGTTGTCATCAAAGGCCGCCTGCGCCAATCGCCAGTGTGACCAGCCACCGCACGGGTTGATCCAGAAGAAGACCAATGAGGCGGCCGGGCAGCAGGATCAGGGCCAGCAACAGCAACGGGCCGAACTGGGCCAGCCGGTCATAGGCGCGGGCCTGGACCGGGGGCAGCAGACCGGAGAGGACCTTCGATCCATCCAGCGGGGGTATGGGCAGCAGGTTGAAGATGGCCAGCACCGCGCTGATGAAGATCACGGTCAGCAGCAGGCCCCCCAACCAGGAGCCGGGCTCGGCCAGGCCGAGCTGGTAGACCAGCCCGAGCAGGAATGCCGTTGCGACGTTCGCGAGCGGGCCGGCCGCTGCCACCACCAGCATCCCCTTGCGCGGGTCCGGGAAGTACCTGGGGTTGACCTCGACGGGCTTGGCCCACCCAAACCCCGCGATCAGGAGCAGCAGGGCCCCGATCGGGTCCAGGTGCACAACCGGGTTGAGCGAGAGGCGGCCGCGGGTGCGTGGTGTGGGATCGCCCAGCCGATCGGCGGTCCAGGCGTGCGCGAACTCGTGCACCGTGACGGCAGCGAGAATCGCGATCACGCGCAGCAGCAGGTCCAGAGGGTCGCCCCGCAGCATCAACCTTCACCCGGCAGGGGGGTGTCGGGCAGCAGGGTGGCGCCGGGCCGCGGCGTACCATCGCGCCTCCGGAGGGCTCTGTCGAGCCGCACCAGGTCGGCCGGGGTCTCGCGCTCAACCGCGATCTGCGCCTCGCCGTCGCGTACGAAGACGAGGGCCGGCCGCGGATAGCGATTGTAGTTGCTGGCCATCGAGAAATTGTAGGCACCCGTGGAGAAAACCGCAAGGAGATCCCCCGCTGCCACATCCGGCAGTTGGGCGTCCCAGATCAGCACGTCCCCGGACTCGCAACAGCGCCCGGCGATGGACACGCTCTGCGTGGGCTCCTCGCCCGCCCGCGTCGCCACCAGGGCTTCATACTGCGCTTCGTAGAGCGCCGGGCGCGGATTCTCGTACATACCGCCGTCCACGGACACGAACTTGCGCGCCCCCGGAACGGTCTTGATGGCGCCCACGGTGTAGAGCGTTACGCCCGCGTCGCCCACGATCGCGCGGCCGGGCTCGACTATCATGGCCGGCAGGGGCATCTTGTAGCGCGCCGTGAGATCGCGCACCATCTCCGCCATCGCCCGCACGTGGCTGCCCGGGGTCGGCGGCTCCTGATCTGCCAAGTATCGAATGCCCAGCCCGCCACCCAGGTTGAGTTCCTCGAGCACGAACCCGCTCCCGCGCATCTCGGCAGCAAACGAAACCAGTGACCGCGCGGCCATGACGAAGGGATCCAGATCGAGTATCTGAGATCCAATGTGGCAGTGCAGACCACGCAGGCGCACACCGGGGAGATCAAGGGCCTGCAGCACAGCGCCTTCCGCGGACGGCCCCAGCAGTCCAAACCCGAACTTGGAGTCCACGCCTCCGGTCTGGATGGCCTTGTGCGTGTGGGGCTCGATCCCCGGGGTGACGCGCAGCAGGATGTCGGCCCGCAGGCCGCGCTCGCGCGCCAGACGGTTCAGCCATCCCAGCTCGTGCTCGTTGTCAACCACGAACCGGCCGACTCCGGCATCCAGACCGTAGGCGATCTCCTCGGGAGTCTTGTTGCTGCCGTGGAAGAAGAGATCGCCAGCCGGCACCCCTGCGGTCAGCGCTGTGAGGATCTCGCCGACGCTGACCACGTCAATGCCCAGTCCCTCCTCGTACGCGACCTGGCATGTCGCGACAGTGCACAGCGCCTTAGACGCGAACAGCACCCGGCCCGGTCCGGGGTACGCCTCCCGCATCGCCCCCAGGTAGGCGCGGCAGTTCGCCCGCATGCGATCTTCATCCAGGACGTACAGCGGCGTGCCGAACCCGGACGCCAGATCGGCCGCACGCGCGCCGCCTATGACGAGGTGCCCCTGATTGTCCAGATCGTATCCGTGGCGTTGGGAGAGACGCATAGACCTCAGGACCCGTTCAGCGAAACACGCGGGACGCGCTGAAAACCGATGCAAATCTAGCACGGGTACCAGGGGGTGTCAACGCGCACCAGATCTATGGTGGCCGGAGTTTCCGCACGGTAACAGTGCGCACGACGAGGTCCTCCGAGCGGTTGCCTCCAGCGTTGATGGCAAGGTCCCACCCCCACGTGTTGGCCATCGAGGCATCGGTCAGGCGCAGCGTGTGGTTGACCCAACCCTCGGCGACCTCCACCCACTGCCAGGGTGTGAACCGGTAACCCCCGGTGGAGTCGTACAGCAGATTGAATCCTACCTGCCCGGGCGCGCTGCTCCCCCAGGCCTCCACCGTGATCTCCAGGGGAGTGCGACCCTCCAGAAAGAACGCAAACGTGTCATCGAGATCGAAGTAGACATAGACTACACCGCGCGCAATGACCGTTCGTACACCTTCGCCTCCTGCGGTCTCCACCGGTTCCACGGCGCCGTTGGAACGGGCACGGTAGGGCAGGTTGTAGAGCCCGCGCTCCTCACCGGTCCGTCCGAGCCGTGCGAATACCTCCGGGCTGCGGCTAAAGTCGCGGTCGGCGCCGACCACCGGCAGGAGCGCACCCCGGGTGGTGGCCGTGGCCCGCGCTTCCTCGAGCAGCGCCGGTGCAACGTCCGTGACCACCAGCGGCGAGGCGGCAAGACGCAGCACCATCCGGCCGTCGCGGATCTCTGTCCCAACTACCCGTCCCTGCAGCGTGGCCACTCGGATCCCGGGAGAGGCGGGGATGTCAAGGCTCCTCCCCTCGGCAGTCGTCCATGCCAGGAGAACCGCATCGGCGCCGGCGCCATAGAGCACGGCGAAGACATCAGGATCGCGCGCCAGGTATCCGACATAGGGTCTGCCGGCCAGCGGCGCAGCGGCCTGGCGGAGGTCGGCGGCCGACAGGGCTGGTTCGGTCAGGAAGAACCGTTCTACGCCTGTGGCCTGAGCCACCGCAAGGACGCGAGTCAGCAGCCCTACGCCGGCGTCGGCGCTGCCGGACCGCTCCGGGGCCCAGTCCAGCCAGAGCGCCTTCCCGACGGCCCGCGCGCGGCCCGCCAGTATCCCCAACGGACGCAGAAGTGACTCGGGCGCCGTGCCCCTCGCCGACACGACGAGGGCATCAAACTGCTGAGGCGCGGCCGCCAGCATGCGTACGCCGAACCCCAGGTCCATCCCCTCTGGAGTAGCCGATGCCACCCTTGCAGAAGGGTCCAGCGCCCTGATGCGCGCGTGCGCGGTCTGAAGTAAAGCCACATACTCGTTGCCTGTTCCGCGGTAGTGGGGCAGCCCGAGATGCGTCCACACCTGCCACTCGCGCACCCGGTCGCGGTAGCGCGCTGCTACCGCGCTTACAAAGCGGCCCCAGTCGTTGATGTCGCGCGGTGGCTGGCGGGAATAGATCTCAGGCCGCGTGAGATCAACGCCGGTTCCGATGCTGGCCCATCCTGGCGTGAAGGCGAGCGCGAGCAGCGGGGCCACTCCCTCGCGCTGGGCGGTTGCCACCGCGCGGTCCAGATCGGTCCAGACCGGCCGGCCTCGCTGCGGCTCGATCGCGCTCCAGTCTGCCGTGATCCTGGCAGACCGGATGCCGGAGGCGCGGGCCAGGGCATAGCCGGCGGAGTCCGGGTCGGTCAATCCCAGCAGCACGGGTCCGGGCGGCGTTGTCTGCCCCAGGCCCAGCTGGATGCAGACCAGGACCACCGTGCACGCGGCAGCCGCTGACCACATCCATCGGCGACAAACCCGAAACATAGAAGGTGTGTTCTGCGCGAAGACGGCCCTCCCTCCACCGCAAGGGGGTAGGCATCTCTCTGGGCGGAATGTATATTACTTGGTGTGCCAAAGCATGAAGCACACGGAGGAGACAAGATGATGTGGACACTCCCGCGGGCCCTCACTGCTGTGGCCGGTGCGGGTGAAGGCGGCACGGACCTCAACGCGTTCGATCACGCGCTCCTGGATGCCGGAATCGCTGACCTGAACTTCCTGAGGGTCACCAGCATCTGCCCGGAGGGAGCCCGCATTGTTCCGATGCGTCCGTACACGCCGGGCATCCTCATGCCCGCGGTCTATACCCGGATAAACGGCCACACTCCAGGAGAACGCATCGCGGCGGCCGTGGGGATCGGGGTCGGCGTCGACAGCTTTGGCGTAATAATGGAGTATGCCCACACCGGTTCGGCCGAGAACGCGGAACAGATCGTCCGGCGCATGGTCGAAGAAGCCATGACAGCGCGGGGTCTCAAGACCGCCGAGATCGTCGTCGCTTCCAAAGAGCACGTGGTCCAGCGCACGGGCTGCGTGGTTGCCGCAGTGCTGTTCTGGCCGGAGTAGGTGCCATGCGACCGCCCCGGGAGCCAGAGTGGATCACGGACCAGGGTGGAGAGGCCTTCGCCCACGTCTACCGGGTAGACGCCGTGCTGCACGACGACCGTTCGGCGTTTCAGCGGGTCCGGGTCATCGAGAACTTGGACTTCGGCCGCATGCTCATTCTCGACGACGCGGTGCAGACGACCGAGAGAGACGAGTTCATCTACCATGAGCTGCTCGCACACGTCCCGCTGTGCACGCATCCCGCGCCGCGCCGGGTGCTGATCATCGGAGGCGGGGATGGCGGGCTGCTGCGCGAGACGCTGCGGCACCCGATCGAACACGCGACGATGGTCGAGATAGACCGCGCGGTCATTGACGCAACGCTCCGGTGGATTCCCTCGATCCCGGCCCGCTGCTATGGCGACCCGCGTGCCCGGCTCCTGGTTGACGACGGCATCCGGTTCGTACGCGAGAGCGGCGAGCGCTTTGACGTCGCCATGGTGGACTCCACAGATCCGAAAGGGCCGTCGTTAGGGCTGTTCTCCAGCGAGTTCTACGGCCACATGGCAGGACTTCTGGGCGAGGCAGGAGTGCTGGCGGTGCAGAGCGGATCGCCCATCTACCAGCAGGACCTCATTGCGATGGTGCAACGGCACATGGCTCCTCACTTTAGGTGGGTGCGCACCTACCTGGGCGCGGTGCCTACCTACCCGGGAGTCTTCTGGACCTTCACCGTGGGCTCCCAGGGCCGAGATCCGGTCGGTGTTGACCCGGAGGAGCTGGTTGAGAGAATGCGCCACATCCCCACCCGCTACTATCTCCCTGCGGCACACCGGAGCCTCTTCGTGCCGCCGCCGTTCCTGCAAGAAGCGATGTCGGCGAGATAGACACCAGTGCCGTTCCTCGGAGCCCGGGAGCACGCACGCCCTGCGGCCGTGCTGATCGGCGCGCCATACGACGCCACCTCCACATTCCGGCCGGGCTCTGCCCACGCGCCGGCTTCAATCCGCTGGGCCTCGGAGAGCGTCGAGACCTACAGCCCGTTCCAGCAGCGTGACCTCGCCGACCTGACCTTCTCGGACTCAGGCGACCTCGACCTGGCCGGCTGCTCTGCCGAGGCGATGGTCGAGCGCGTCCGCGCGCGGGTCGCAGCGACGACCGGTCTGCCCGTGCTCATCGGGGGCGATCACGCCGTGACGTTCGGGGCGGTCGCCGCGCTGGCCGAACGACACCCTGATTTGGGCGTCGTTGTCCTGGACGCCCACCTGGACCTGCTCGGCGAGTTCGAGGGAGCGCGCTGGTCGCACGCCACAATCCTGCGCAGGATCACCGACCGCCTCGGACCTGAACGGTGCGCGGTCCTTGGCGCTCGATCAGGGAGCCGTGAAGAATGGGCGGCGGCAGCCTCGCTTGCCGCGGCCTCCCGGACGGGAGAACTGCCACCCACCGCACTAGCGGCCCTAAAGGACCGCCCGATCTACCTGTCGGTGGACATTGACGCCTTCGATCCAAGCATTGCCCCTGGCACAGGGAACCCCGAGCCACTTGGGTTGAGCATAGGCGAGTTCGCCTCGCTGCTGGGGGTGCTTGCCGAATGCCGGATTGTCGGATTCGACCTGGTTGAGGTCAGCCCGCCCTGCGATCCGTCGGGGCGGACCTCTATCCTAGCTGCTTGGTTGCTGCGCGAGATGCTGCTGGCATTCGTGCGTCCGGGGGACACGCGCACGGGGTAGAACCGCACTTCGGGCATCCTGAGGCGTAGCGCCCCGCGGCTCGGGCCGCGTCCACGCCGCGCGAGCGGTCACGCTCGCCGTATTGGGCCTCGATGCGGTCCTGGAACTCGCGCAACGTCAAGGCCCGCTCCCCTTCGAGATGACGGCGGCGACGCCCGTCAGATCCATCATCGGGAGAGCCCCTGCCAGTGCCAGTTGACGGCCCTGGTTCTCCCAGGTGACGATCCGTATGGCGCCGGCTCCAAACGCCCGCGCTCCAGGACCCAGGACCGGCACAGCCTCGCCGCGACCAGGAGGACGCGCGCGACCAGCAGGCACCACAAAGAGAACCAGGCTACGGGAGCCGTCCGAATAGTCCAGGGAGGCGGTGAGAAGCGGGCCGTGACGCACCGGCGTCCCGCCCCGCAGCGAGTAACCTCCGGGAAGCGTCCGGGGAACGCTCAACGCAAACCCAACGGCCCGCTCCAGGTCGGGAAGAGCAAGGAGCGGCCCAACCGGACCACCCTGGCCGATGATCCGGGCGCCAGCGGGAGGGCGCATGTGGAAGAGCGCGGAGGGCACGTTGAGACCGAAGCTGATCCGCGTGAAGTAGGCGACCATGACGGGCCCATCGCTTGGGTCGCGCTCCTCTGCCCGCAGTGCCACACCTGTGGTTCGGTCAATCCAGAGGCGGCGCTCGCCCTGCCCGGACCGAGGCCGGAGACTCAGCACCGCGGTGCGCCGGCCGATCACATCCTCAACACCGAGCAGCCGCAGGTGGTACTCTGAGAGCCATCCCACAGGTGGAGCATCGGTTGGCGGTGCCAGAGACGGCCCCTGGAATACCGTATGGAGCCGCGGCTCGTAGTGCCAGGTTTGCAGCCCGTCGTCAACGACCAGCCGCCCGGCCACGCCCTCGGGTGAGAGAAACTCCAGACGCGTCCTCCCGGGCCGCTTGCGGGTCTCGATCAGCGTGACGGTCTCCATGGCCTCGCCGCGGAGCACGGAGAGCACCTTGGTGCCCTCGTAGTCCACGATCTGCGAGGCGATTGCGGCGTGGCGGGCGACTTCCTGCAACGTCACCCCATCCAGAAGGGGCTCTGGCGAGCCCTGCGACAGGGCCGGCGCCGCGACTGCCAGCCAGATGACGAACCCTGCGGAGGCGCACCGGATCACCGCACCGGCCCCCGTGGATCCTCGCCGATCAGGCGAAGATTGGCGTCGGTGAAGACGAGGCCCACAAAGGCACGGTCCATGAGTGGATCCCTCGCCTGCGCCTGCGCCGCCCTACGGAGAAACAGATCAGGGCCGATCTCCGCGGCGCGAAGGCGGTGCTGGTGGCCCCGGATCGCGGGCACAGACACAAGGGCCAGAACGAGCGCCAGGACAGCAAGCGCTGTCGCGGGGCGCGGTTCCCAGACGGGCAGCCAGGCCCACGGGCCGGGCGCCCGGCGCCACAGGCGCAGCTGCAGATCCGCTGCAAACCCCTGTGGCAGGTCGGGTGCCTCCAGAGAGCTCAAGAGGCGCCGCGTGGCGCGCAGCTCCCCCAGTTCTGCACTGCAATCAAGGCAGCCCGCCAGGTGACCCTGGACCTCGGCCATCTCCTCTGAAGAGAGCTCGGCATCAAGGTAGGCGCTCAGCAGCCGCGCGGTGCGTCGGTGGTTCATCGGCCCTCCAGGCTGTCGCGGAGGGGCGCCAGATGATCTCGCAGCGTCAGGCGCGCGCGGTGCAACCGCGACTTCACCGTGCCCACGGGGATCCCCATCATCGAGGCGATCTCCTCGTAAGCGTACCCTTCTACATCTGCCAGCACTACAACCATGCGGATCTCGGGCTGGAGCGACAGGAGCGCCTGCTGCACGCGCCGGTCCAACATCGCACCGAGCACAGTGCGCTCGACGTCTGCTGAGTGATCCGCCCGTTCTCTTGCCAGCTCGCCTGCCTCGGTGGCCAGCGGCTCGTCGAGAGACTGGACCCGCGTGCCCCGGCGGCGCCGCAGCAGATCAATGAACAGGTTCGTAACGATTCGATATAGCCAGCCCTCCAGCGGAACGCCGGGTCGCAGCCGCGGCATGGACCGCCACACTCGTATGAGGGCCTCCTGCGTAAGATCCTTGGCATCGGCCTCGTGCCCGACCATCCTGTAGGCCATCGCATACACGCGCCGCGCGTACTTCTCCACCAGGGCCTCAAACCGCGCCCGATCATCCTGGGGACCCGCGGGCCGCTCCGATTCCTTGGACTGCGCCACACGCCACCTGCGACCGCGGCGCCCCCTCTTGGTGATCTACGAACGGAGGGTCGTCGCGGTTCCCTTACTCCAGCCGGAGCAAGGGCTCCAGACGGCGGAAGAGCTTGGGCCCTATGCCCTGGACCTCGAGGAGGTCGTCCAGGCGCCGGAACAGCCCCCTGGCCTCGCGATGCTCCACTATGCGGCGCGCCAGAACAGGGCCTATACCGGGCAGGCGTTCAAGATCCGCCGCGGTCGCGGTGTTCACGTTCATCGTGGAAGCCCTCTCCCCTTCTGGCGGCGGCGCTTCTGGCCGGGCTTCTGGGCGTCGCGCCAGAGCAAACGGGTAGGTCGGCTGTATGATCCGCGGCACGACCACCCGGTCACCATCCCGTAGCTGGGCGGCCAGGTTCACACGCCTGAGATCGGCGATCAATGTGGGGCCGTGGGCCGCTAATATGGCATCCTGGAGGCGGGCACCGGCCGGCAGCACGTACATCCCCGGCCAGGTCACCTCGCCTACCACGTGCACGCTGATCTGCGCGGGCGCCGAGGGCCCGCTGACCGGCAGGGGACCTGGGGTCCGTCCGGCCCGGATCGCAGCACCGCCTGCCAGGACCAGGGCCGCGGCCAGCCCGGCGAGCGCCAACTGGTCGGACCGCTCGATGGTCGTCACCTCCTCCTGCTATCTCATCGGCAGGGAATGGGGCGTCCTGCGGGCTATCGCACGACTATGTTGACCAGGCGGCCGGAGACCACGATGACGTCGGCCACGGTCTTGCCGGCCAGGAACTGGCGGATGCGCGGGCTTGCCAGCGCGACCTCCCGGGCCTCGGCATCGGTGATCCCTGCGTCCACCTGGACCCGGTCGCGCACGCGCCCGTCCACCTGCAGCACCAGCGTGATCTGCCTGGCGGCCGCCTTGGCCGGATCGAAGGCCGGCCAGGGGTGGGTGTGCACGCTGTATGAGCCCCCGAGGTGCTCGACCCAGAGCTCCTCAGAGGTATGGGGGCAGAGCGGCGCGAGCAGCAGCACGAGCATCCGGAGCGCCTCGCTCCACAGCGCCGTGCCGGAGAGTGGCGAGCTCCTGGCCCGCTGCAGAACGTTGGCGTACTCCATCAACGCCGCGATCGCAGTGTTGAACCTATACCCTTCCATCTGCTCGGTCACACGCCTGATCGTGTGGTGCATCCAGAACTCCAGGTCGGATGCCTCGATGGGTTGAACCGGTGAACCTGATGCCTCCCCCGCGGGCACGGCCACAACCGACCAGACCCGCGCCAGGAATCGCCAGATTCCCTCAATGCCCCGGCTGTTCCACGGACCGCCCTCGTCCCACGGCCCAATGAACATGAGGTAGGCACGCAGCACGTCGGCACCGTACCCGCGCACGAACTCGTCGGGATTCACCACATTGCCCCGGGACTTGCTCATCCGGTTTCCGTCCGTGCCCAGAATGATCCCTTGGTTGAACAACCGCTTCATCGGCTCGTCGAAGGACACCAGACCCAGATCGCGCATCACCTTCGTCCAGAACCGCGTGTAGAGCAGGTGCATCACCGCGTGCTCGATACCACCGGTATACTGGTCAACCGGCAACCAGTACGCTCCCTTCTGGGGATCGAAGGGGGCCTCGTCGTAGTCAGGGCTAAGGTACCGGTACTGGTACCACGACGAGTCTACGAACGTGTCCATGGTATCGGTCTCGCGCCTGGCCGGCCTGCGGCAGTGCGGGCAGGCGACGTTCTGGAAGCCGCCATGATGCTTCAGCGGGGACTCGCC
The DNA here is from genome assembly GCA_016869025.1 of Armatimonadota bacterium. NCBI lineage: Bacteria > Bacillati > Armatimonadota > Armatimonadota bacterium. The sequence goes on from VGFA01000003.1 coordinate 149,454, forward strand.
AGTGGGCCGGAACTCGGCGTCTTCCGGCAGGATCACCGGCAGGTGCTCGAACGGCACCGGAACCACGCCGCACGCGTCGCAGTAGATGATCGGAATCGGGGTACCCCAGTAGCGCTGCCGGCTGATCAGCCAGTCGTGGAGGCGGTAGTGCACCTTCCGCTCACCGACGCCGCGGGTGATCATCGCATCGGCGATCCGCTGCCAGCCCTCGGCGGACGGCAGGCCGTCGAAGGGCCCGGAGTTCACCATCGTGCCCTCCTCCAGATAGGCCTCGGACAGCGGCCCGCCGTTCCATCCCGGCGGCGCCACGACCACCGGAATCGGCAGGCCGTACTTCCTGGCAAACTCAAAATCGCGCGTGTCGTGGGCCGGAACGCCCTGGATAGCACCCGTGCCGTAGCTCAGCAGGACGTAGTCGGCGATGAACACCGGCACGTCTGAGCCGCTCATCGGGTTGGTGGCGTACGCGCCGATGAAGACGCCGTCGTGCTCCCGCTCGGTCGAAAGCCGCTCGATGTCGGACTCGCGCGCGGCCTTGAACTTGTAGGCCTCTACCTGGGCACGACGTTCCGGCGTCGTCAGGCGATCCACTAGCGGATGCTCGGGAGCCAGCACGCAGAAGGTCATCCCATAGACGGTATCGGGCCTGGTCGTGAAGACCCTGAACTCCAGGCCTGGGTGATCCCTGAGAGGGATCGCGAACTCGACGCCCTCGCTGCGGCCGATCCAGTTGGTCTGAAGTGTGCGGACGCGCTCCGGCCACTCGATCTTGGAGAAATCCAGCAGCTCCTCGGCGTAGGCCGTGATCTTCAGGAACCACTGCTCCAGGTTCTTCTTGACTACCGGCGTGCCGCACCGCTCGCACACCCGGTCGTCGCCGACCACCTGCTCGCGGGCAAGCGTGGTGTTGTCCTTGGGACACCAGTCCACGGGCGAGAGCGCACGATATGCAAGGCCTCTCTCGTGCATCTTGAGGAAGAACCACTGGTTCCACTTGTAGTAGGCGGGGTCGCAGGTGACCACCTCTCGCGGCCAGTCCCACATCGCGCCCATTGACCGAAGCTGGCGCCGGATCACCTCGATGTTGCTCATCGTCCAGCGGTAGGGATGGATGCCACGTTCGATTGCGGCGTTCTCCGCGGGCAGTCCGAACGCGTCAAACCCCATGGGGAGCGTTACGTTGAAGCCCCGCATCCTCTTGTACCGCGCGGCGACGTCCGAAGGCGCCATGGCATACCAGTGGCCGATGTGGAGGTAGTCGCCGGACGGATAAGGGTACATCGTCAGGAAGTAGAACTTGGGTCTCGGATCACCGTCGGGCGCGTGGTAGAGACCGTCCGCCTCCCATCGCGCCTGCCACTTGGGCTCAATGCTGGCGGGGTCGTAGCGCATCGGGTTCTCCTTTGGGCTAGACGGCATCCCGCACCTGCGTCAGCCACCCCTGGGTGTCGGGCAGGCGGCCCGATGTGATGCCGAAGAATCGCTCCTGCAGCCGCTCGGTCAGCGGGCCGCGGCGTCCCGACCCAACGGGCTGGCGGTCCACCGACCGGATGGGTGTGATCTCGGCCGCGGTTCCCGTGAAGAAGGCTTCGTCCGACACAGTGAGCATCTCGCGGGGGATCGCCATCTCGCGCACCTCGATGCCGGCCTCGCGGCAGAGGGTCATGACCACGCCCCGGGTTATGCCCCCCAAGATCGAGGCAGCCAGCGGTGGAGTGTAGACGACGCCGTCCCTGACGAGGAATAGGTTCTCACCGCTGCCCTCGCTCAAGTAGCCCTGCACGTCCAGGGCGATGCCCTCGGCATATCCGTTGTCCGCCGCTTCCATTACGATGAACGCCGAGTTCACGTAGTTGCCACCGATCTTGCCCATGCCGGGCAGGGTGTCGGGAGCAATGCGCCGCCAGGAACTGATCATGACATCCACGCCGTGCTCGATGGCTTCTTCGCCCAAATAGCGGCCCCACTCAAAGGTGATGACCGCCACGTGCAGCGGACACCTGCGGTGGTCCACGCTCAGGGACTCCACGCCGCGGAAGACCACGGGCCTTATGTAGCAGTCCCCGTGACCGTTGACGCTCACCGTCTTCAGGATCGCCCGGGTGAGATCGTCGCTCGAATACGAGGGCATCATACGGAAGATCCGACACGAGTCCAGGAGCCGCCGGACGTGCTGGCCCAAACAGAACACCGCGGGCCCGCTCAGTGTCTGGTAGGCGCGAATGCCCTCGAAGACGCTGGATCCGTAGTGGACCACGTGCGCGGCCACGTGGACGCGGGCCTCGTCCCAGGGAACCAGCGCCCCGTCCAGCCATATCTGGCCAGATGCCTTCATTCACTGCACCTCCAGAAGCAGCAACGCCGCCTTCATCCATAGGGACGAAGACGGCCTCCGCGGTACCACCCCGGTTGACAGGCGCTCCAGAATCGCGCTATCGCCAGACGATTGGTGGAGCAGGCGGGAATTGAACCCGCGACCTCCTCTACGCCAAAGAGGCGCTCTCCCCCTGAGCTACTGCCCCGCGCACCTGTCCGCTCAAGCCCTTATCGCGGGCAAACGGTGGAAACTACGGTCCGGTTCGGAACCTCGTTCCCACGGCTCCCGGACGAGTTCGGCAGCACCGCCGTTCGGGTCACACCCTCCCCCGAATCTCTCGTGCGCCTGGTGGCGCCGGCCGGCCACTGCCTACTACTTCCGATCTTCGCCGTTTTGGCAGACGGGCTCTCTGCCCGACAGCGCGATTATATCGGCGGATCAGAGTGGGGTCAAGCCAACCGATTCCCGCGGGCTAGAGCTTGTAGCCGAAGCGCCGGAGCAGATCCCTGCGCCAGGCGGTTCCCTCATCGTCCTCCACGCCCAGCGGCTTGAAACCGTCCAGCACTCCCAAGACCCCGCGCTGATCGCCTTCCTCGGCGACGATCGCCTGGATAGGGTTCGCCGTTGCCGCGAACAGGCGCACGACCTCTGGACAGGCCTTGACCGCGTGCAGCACGTTGATCGGGAAAAACCCTTCGCCGAGCATGATGACGAAGACGTGACCGCAGCCCAGTGCCAGCGCGTTCCGCACCGCCAGGGCGATGAGCCCCTCGTCCGTACCGGACTTGCGCACCATCCGCTTGCCGCTGGCCTCGGAGAAGGCCAGACCGAACTTGATGCCCGGCACCGCGGTCACCAGGGCTTCGTGAAGGTCCTCAACGGTTTTGATGAAATGAGACTGGCCCAGGATGACGTTGTTGCTCTCGGGCTTCTCGATGGGTACAAGCAAGAGTTCCATGGGCACATTGTAGCCCACGGTCCTGTCACCCGTGAAGCCGCAAGCCCGGGCCTAGACCGACCTGGGCGGCGCCTTGGGCCGTTCTGCCGCCTCCGGCGTTCGGTAACCCTCCGGGAACGCCGGCACTACCTGAGCCGGTGCGCTGTGCGGAGGTCCTACGAACAGGCTGCGTTTTAGAAGCTGGATGCCCAGCGCAGGATCCACGCCCTTGGGGCACGCCTCGCTGCAGGCCCCGGCCAGGTGGCAGCCGAAGACGCCGTGGGACGCATCCACGACGCCGGCACGTTCGCCTAGCCCCTGGTCGCGGTTGTCTGCCGAGTACCGATAGACCTGGGCCAATGCCTGCGGGCCCAGGAACTGCTCCGACGTGCTGACCGTCGGACATGCCGCCAGGCAGAGGCTGCACTTCAGACAGTAGGTGAACTGCACGTAGCGCGCAAGTTCCTCCGGCGTCTGCTTGTACTCGCGCGTCGGCGACTCCATCTCGGCCGCGTCGCTGCGCATGACGTAAGGGAGCACGGCCCGATGCCTGCGGAAGGTCTGGGTCAGGTCGGGTACCAGGTCCTTGATCGCGTCGTGGTTGGGAAGCGGCGCCACCTCGACCACGGGGCCGAGCTCGCTGACCTGGGTGTTGCAGGCCAGGCGGGGCTTCCCGTTGATGAACATCCCGCAGGAGCCGCAGACGCCCATTCGACACGAGCATCGGAACGCCAGCGATCCGTCCTGCCCCTCCTTGACCGAGAACAGCGCGTCCAGCACGGTCATGCCCGGCAGGATCTTCACCTTCCACTCCTGCGGCCGCGCCTCCCTGTCGTGTTCGGGATCGTAGCGCGCCACCCTCAGCGTGAGGATTCCATCTTCGGGAAAGCCGCCCTTGGGATTGCCGGTCAGATCAGCCATCTCACGCTACCCCTCACAGGCGCGCGGCCTGCAACGCCACCGCTACGCCGTAGACAAGCACTACCAGCCCAAACACCACAACGCCCGCATTGATGATTCGCACCGCCCTGGGTGTGCCCCAGATCTCGCCCAGGATACCCCGCAGCCCGTAGAGACCGTGGTAGAGGGCAAAACCCAGCAGCAGGACGTACGTGGCCGCCCAGGCCGCGCCCCTGCCACGATCCGCCACCGCGGAAAAGGAGAGCACCGGCTCCCTTGCCCATCCCAGGAGGGCAAGGATGCTGGCATAGTGCATCAGCCCCATGTGCAAAGAGAGGAGCACGAGCAGACCCGCACCGCAGATCAGGTGGAAAGCCCATAGCCTGGATTCCCTCACGGCCCTTCCTCCCCACTACTTGGTCAGCAGATCCCAGACCCCGGCCGCCAGAAACACCCCGGCCAGGACCATCAACGTCACCACCATCCTGCGCTGGCGGTGTAGCGCCACCGGATAGGGGTAGACCGGGTGCCCAGGCCTGCCGAGCGCGCAGCCCAGATGGCCGAACAGCAGCCGGAAACCGTTGATGGCGTGAAACACAAAGGCGGCGAGTATCAGGATCTCGCCGGCAACGAACACCGGGCGTGACAGGATCGCCATCGTCTGCTCCCAGGCATCCGGACCCTGCAGCCGCCGGCCGGTGACCCAGACGTGCAGCGGCAGGTACAGAACAAGCCCCAGACCGCAGATGCGATGGAGGATGTACAGGTACCTCTCCGCCGGATACCGGCCAGCGTACACCCAACCCCGCAGACCCAGCCGCATGCTCAGCCGGGATGGTGCCCGGGTCCGTGCCTGGGTCTGTGCCTCGGTTACCATGGCCCCTCCCTGCCTGATAGACGACATCAGTACTTGCGCTCCACGGGTTTCCAGGTGGTGATCGTGACCGGAGTGTAGGCGAGCCGCGGCCCGGCCTCGCTGTGCGATGCCTGCGTGTGCACCAACCAGCGCTCATCGTCGCGATCAGGGTGGTCACGACGGGCGTGGCCTCCCCTGGATTCCGTCCGCTGTAGCGCCCCCATTATTACAACCTCGGCCAGGTCCAGCAGGTTCCCCACCTCGACGGCACCGGTCAGGTCCGTGTTGTACACCCAGCTCCTGTCGTCCAGGTGGATGCGACGCATCCGGTCGCGGAGCTCCCGCACCTCGCCAAGTGCCTCGCCCAGCCCATGCGCGTCGCGGTAGACGCCCACCTTCTCATCCATCAGCTCCCGCAGGCGCGCGCGGATCTGGTGGTGGTTCTCCGGACCGCGCGCCTCCAGCAGGCCGGCCAGTCGGGACTGCTCTTCCGCTGCCTCGGCCAGAGGCGGGTCGGGCAGGCCGCGCTCCCTGCTGGCCCATAGGGCCGCCTCCCGGCCGGTGATGGCACCCCATACCAGGCATTCGGCGGTGGAGTTGGTCCCCAGCCGGTTGGCGCCGTGCAGCGACATGCAGGCCGCCTCACCGGCAGCCCAGACACCAGCCACCGGAGTTTGGCCGTTGATGTCGGTGGAGATGCCGCCCATCGAGTAGTGCGCCGCCGGCCGAACAGGCAACGGGCCGTCAATGGGATCAATGCCGTTGAACTTTATGGCCACCTCGCGAATCAGGGGCAGCCTTTCGACGATGCGATCACGTCCCAGGTGCGTGAGGTCCAGCTCCACGTACCCGAGGCCGCTGGGGTGAACCAGGCCACGGCCGGCCTCGATCTCGGTCATCTCGGCCCGCGATATGATGTCGCGGGGGGCCAGCTCCATCATCTTGGCCGCGTAATCCTCCAGGAAGCGGCGCCTGTCCCGGTTCATCAGGTGGCCACCCTCTCCCCTGGCGGCCTCGGTGATAAGAATCCCAGAAGGCACCAGGCCGGTTGGGTGGAACTGTACGAACTCCATGTCTCTCAACGGGAGCCCGGCCCGGTAGGCCATTGCCATCCCGTCGCCGGTCACCGCATGGGAGTACGTGGTGAAGCCGTAGAGACGGCAGCACCCTCCGGTGGCAATGATCAATGCCTTGGCCCGCAGCAGGGCGAACTCGCCGGTGGTGAGGTCCCAGGCGGTGAGCCCGGCGAAGGTGCCGTTGTGCACGATCATGCGCGTCGCCATCCACTCCTCGTATCGTGCGACGCTGCGGTACTGCTGTATCGTGTCGTAGAGGGTCTGCATCTCAAAGAACCCGGTCTTGTCCGCGGCGAACGTGGCCCTGGGGAAGGTGTGACCGCCGAAGGCCCGCTGGTCGAGGCGGCCGTCCTTTCGCCTGGACCACGGCGTCCCCCAATGATCGAGGCGCAGGATCTCCTGCGGGGCAGCTTCCACGAATCGCGACACCACGTCCTGGTCGGCGAGGAAGTCGCTGCCCTTGACGGTGTCCCAGGCGTGCAACTCCAGGCTGTCCCCTTCTTCGGGGTGCAGGACCGCGCCGGTGCCGCCTTCGGCGCACACGGAGTGGGCGCGCATGAGCTGCCCCTTTGAGAGAATCGCCAGGTCCAGGTCTCCGCGCGAGATGCGCAGTACCTCCAGGGCCGCTCGAAGCCCGGCCAGTCCGCTTCCCAGGATCAGCACATCATGGGTGTAGGTCTGCACTCGCTGCCTCCAGTTCCCTTGTCTTGTCTCCTAGCCGGAGCCGAGACGGTGATCCCTTCCCCAGACCCCCGCGTCGCCTCCTGCCATCTGCACCGCGTGCGGGAGAACCGGAAGCAGGATCTCCAGCCACTCCTGCACCGCCTTTGGGCTTCCTGGGAGGTTAATCACCAGGGTCTTGCCGCGGATCCCGGCCACGGCTCTCGACAGCATCGCAAGCGGAGTGCGCTCCAGCGTGCGCATCCGCGCGGCTTCCACGAGTCCGGGCGCCAGCCGGTCGCACACCGCGAGAGTGGCCTCGGGCGTTACGTCCCTGGGCGAGAACCCGCTGCCGCCCGTGGTCAGAATCAATGCCACCCGGTCCTCGTCGGCGTACTGAATCAACGCGCGGCTGATTGCATCCCGGTCGTCCTCGAGGACCTCCCGACGCACGATCCTGGCTCCGAGGGCAACCAGCGCAGAGGCGATCACCTCCCCGCTCGTGTCGGTTCCCTGACCGCGCGCGACCGTGTCGGAAAGAGTCAGGATGGCGACCGGAACCCCGTCCAGCCGGGCCGTGACGGTCACGACCGCTCTCCAGGGCGCCGGTACGTGCCGCTGCGCCCGCCGCGCTTGCGCACCAGGCGTACGCGTTCAACCGTCATCCCGCGGTCAACCGCCTTGCACATGTCGTAGACCGTGAGCGCCGCGCCAACCACCGCGGCCAGGGCCTCCATCTCAACGCCGGTGGGTCCGACCGAGCGGGCGGTTGCCTCTATGGTGACCAGACACCTGGAGGGGTCTGGGACAGCGCGCACCGCCACGTCTGTGAGGGCAATCGGATGGCAGAGCGGGATCAGGTCCGAGGTGCGCTTGGCCGCCATAACGCCGGCCACCTGCGCCAGCCCCAGCACATCGCCCTTGGTCACGCGGTTGGCCACGATGAGGTCGAGGGTCGCGGGCAGCATCCGAACCTCGCCGCGCGCCACTGCCACGCGGGCGGTCGCCGGCTTGGCAGACACGTCCACCATGCGGGCGCGGCCGGCCCGGTCCACGTGCGTGAGATTGCGCCTCCTTGGCGAGCCCTTCATGTCAGAAGCCGAACCTCGACCTCCTCGCCCTCACCCAGTCCCTGCTCACCGGGAGGGACGACGACGATCCCGTCAGCGCGCACCATGGAGGTAAGAATCTGGGATCCTGCAGGCAGGGGCACTGCCCATATTCCGCCCGGCCGCTGCTCCAGCCGGACACGCCGGTGGTCCTCCCTAACCCGCGCCGAGGGCAGGGCCTCGAAGAGCCGCGCCCTCACCAGACCCCATGGCCGGGATCCGGGATCCAGCCCCAGCATCGCTTCCAGCACCGGACGCGCGAAGAGGTCGAAGATGACGAGCGCCGATACCGGGTTACCGGGCAGGCCGATCACGGGAACGGTCCCGGCCGCGGCCAGCACCGTGGGCTTGCCAGGCCGTACCGCGATGCCGTGCACAACGATGCCAGGAGGGCCGAGCGCGGCTATGGCCTCCATCGCGAGATCATGCTCTCCCACTGATGAGCCACCGGAAACCAGCAGCATGTCATGACCGGCCAGGGCGCTGCGCAGAGCAGCCAATATCGCCGGGCGGTCATCTCCGACGATCCCGCAGATCGTGGGGACGCCGCCTGCGGCATCCACTGCTCCAGCCAGCGCCACCGTGTTCATGTCGCGTACCCGGCCTGGCGTCAGCGGAGCTCCGGCCGGCACCAGCTCGTCGCCGGTGGCCAATATCGCCACGCGCGGAGGGAGAAAGACCAGAACAGACTCCAGTCCCTGGCCGGCCAGCAACCCCAGGTCGGGCGGCCGGAGCCGCCACCCGCGGCGCAGCACTAGCTCGCCGGCGCGGATATCCGCTCCGCGTGCCACCACGTTCTCCCCGGCGATCACCGGGCGTGAAACGAGCAGGCCCTCCGCCTCGACCGTCGCTTGCTCCTGCATGACCACCGCGTCGGCGCCGACAGGCAGCATCCCTCCGGTCGAGATCCGCACGGCTCCACACGGGGGTACAGGGACATCCGCGGCGACGCCCATGTGAACCTCACCAGAGGGCCGCAGGAACACCGGACGTCCCGGGGCAGCAGCGGCCAGGTCGGAGGCGCGCACCGCCCACCCGTCCATGGTGGAGCGATCGAAGGGCGGCAGATCCGTGGACGCAACCGCGTCTTCAGCCATTACGCGGCCGAGCGCCGCACGGAGGGGCACGCGCTCGGTGCCGCGCGGGCCCGGCCGCAGGACAGCGGCGTACCTGGTGCGGGCCTCGTCCGGCCCAGCCAACCGGGTGAAGGCCCTGGTGCGCGGCGTCAGATCAGGACACCCCCACCACGCGGGCGGCCCGCGCGAACGCCTCCAGCGCCCGACCCAGATGCTCCCGTGTGTGCTCCGCTGTCACGATCGTACGCACCCGCGCGCGGCCCCTCGGCACGGTCGGAAACACGATCCCAACAGCGAAGACGCCCTCTTCGAACAGCTGGTCTGAGAGCCGGAGGGCGCGCAGTTCATCGCCTACGACAACCGGCGTGATCGGAGTCTCGCTTGCCCCGATGTCGAACCCCGCCCGGCGCAGTCCTTCCTTGAAGTAGCGGGCGTTCTCCCATAGCCGGGATATCAACTCGGGGTTCTGCTGCACCAACCGCACCCCGGCCAGGGCCGAGGCGGCCACCGACGGCGGGTGCGAGGTGGAGAAGAGCAGAGGACGGGCGCGGTGCATCAGTAGATCCACGAGGTTCCGGCTGCCAGCCACGTAGCCCCCGAGGCCGGCGAACGCCTTGGAGAGCGTGCCCACCTGGATGTGCACCCGACCGTGCAGGTCGAAGTGGTCCACGGTGCCGCGGCCGTGGCGTCCCAGCACGCCGCTAGCATGGGCGTCGTCCACCATCATGATGGCGCCGAACTCCTCGGCGGCCTCGACCAGCGACTGCAGCGGTGCAATGTCACCGTCCATGCTGAAGACGCCGTCGGTGATGAGGAGCACCCGGCGGGCACCGCGGCACTCGGCCAGCATCTGCCGCGCTGCCGCGACGTTGCCGTGCGGAAATACCTTCTTGTCCGCGCCGGAGAGCCTGCAGCCGTCAATGATGCTGGCGTGGTTCAGCTCGTCGCTCACCACCACGTCCTCCCGGCCCAGTAGCGCGGCAACGGTGCCCGCGTTGGCCGTGAATCCGGACTGGAAGAGCAGCGCGGCCTCGGTGTGCTTGAACGCAGCCAGTTCCGCCTCCAGTTGCTGGTGGATCGCCATGTTGCCCGCAATCGTTCGTACCGCGCCGGACCCGACGCCTGTGGTGGCGATGGCCTCCAGCGCAGCGGCCTTCAGGGCAGGATGGTTGGCTAGGCCCAGGTAGTTGTTAGAGGCCAGGTTGATGAGCTCGCGCCCGTCGTAACGCGCGACCGCGGACTGTGCGCCCTCCAGGAGCCGGGGCCAGCGCCACAGACCCTTCGAGCGCAGTTCTTGAAGCTCGCTGTCCACAAACGCCAGGGGATGTCCCGGGTCAGTGCTCAATGGTCAAGATCACCTTCCCTGCTCCACCCGACTCCAAACGCTCGAAGGCCTCTTCGAACCGTTCCAGCGGCAGCCGGTGGGTAATGATGGGCCTGATGTCCAGCCCCTGGCGGAGCATGGCGCTCATCTGCTCCCAGGTCTGCCACAGCAGACGCCCGAAGATACCCTGCAACCGTACCTCTTTGAAGATCACCATGTTGACCAGGTCCAGCTCGACAGGCGCTCCGGGCAGGCCCAGCAACCCCACCCAACCGCCGCCCCGCACCGCCTGCAGCGCATCCCGGATGCCGGAGGGGTGGCCCGACATCTCCAGGACCGCGTCGGCGCCGATGCTGCCGGTCCTCTCGCGCACGCGCTCGGCGACGCCGCCGTCACGGGCATCCAGCACCAGATCAGCGCCCATCCTGCGGGCCAGCGCCAGGCGGCTCTCCGTGACGTCAGATACGACAACGAGCCGAGCGCCTGCCATCTTGCAGACCGGAATCGCCATCAGCCCTATGGGACCGCAGCCAGTTACGAGAACGGACCGACCGGCCAGCTGGGTCGCCATGGCCGTGTGGACCGCGTTCCCGAGCGGATCCATTATCGCGGCCACTTCGAATGGAATCCCTGGATCCAGGTGCCAGGCATTGCCGGCTGGCAGCACCACGTAGTCCGCGAACGCCCCATCGCAATCTATCCCAACAATCTCGAGCCGCTGGCAGATGTGCGGCTGGCCGCCGAGGCAGAGTGCGCATCGCCCGCAGGCGATGTGGCACTCACCCGCCACCCGATCGCCTGCCTTTACGGCGTCCACGCCCTCGCCGGTCGCCACGACCGTTCCGCAGAACTCGTGCCCTATCACGCGGGGGGGCCGAATGCGCGACTGCGCCCAGGGGTCCCACTTGTAGATGTGCAGGTCGGTCCCGCAGATGCCGGCGGCGGCAACCCGAATCAGCACCTGGCCCGGGCCGGGCGAGGGAACCGGCAGTTCTACGAGTTCGCAGCCTGGCCTGGGCTTCGTCTTGACCAACGCGCGCATCGCTCAATGACTTCGACGCCGCGCGCGCCCGACTCCTGCGCCGGAGGGAAGGAGCACCCCCGGTGACACGCCGAAGGGAACCGCGCACCGGAGCCGCGCGTGGCTCGGCGCACACACGACCCGTCCTGGAGGCCGACATGCGCTTTCTGTTTCACCCGCTCGCAGTCCACTTTCCCGTTGCCCTCTTGCTCACGAGCGCCCTGCTCGACCTGCTCTACCTTCGCCGGGGCGACCCCTTCCATTTCCGCGCCGCGCGGGGGCTCATAGGATTGGGGCTGCTGGGGGCGGCGGTCTCGATCGCCACGGGCTTCGCGGACGCGCTGCCGCTCGCAGTCGAGGGCGTGGGACAGGCCTTCGTGGACCGCCACAGGGTCCACCAGGTCTTCGCATATCTTGCTACGCTGACCTACGCCGCAAGTTTCCTGATCCGGTGGCGGCGTCCGAGCGCTAGCGGTGCCGTGGTCGCCGCGCTGATGCTGGCGGGCGCCGCGCTCATCGCGGTGACCGGGTGGCTGGGAGGCGAGCTCCGTCTGGCGATGTGAGGGGCCTCCAGGAAACCACGGGCAGGAGGCTCAGGTCCCCGGCCACTCCTGCCAGACGACGCGCTCCGGTGCCATCTGCGTTCATGACGTACACCGCCAGGTCACCTTCCCGGCTTGAGACAAATGCCAGCCGCCTGCCGTCGGGCGACCAGGCCGGTAGCAAGTTCACGCCCGCCAGGGTGAGCCGCACCGGCCTCTCACCGCCGTCGTCCGACACATAGATCTGAGCATCCCCGACGCGGGCGACGACGAACGCGATCCGACGGCCGTCCGGAGACCAGACCGGCGCGTAGCCGGTGAAGCGCCTCTCCTCTGCGCCAGTCACGCTAACAACGAGGACGGCGGTCTCCGCGCGGCCGACCCGGACCACGGTCGCGATCCGCCTGGCGTCCGGCGACCAGACAGGATGCAGCACGCCCGGCCTGTGCACAAGACCGGCAGCGAGCCGGCGTTCACCGGTGCCGTCCGCATTCACCACATAGAGATCGGGCTCTCCGCGACCTTGCCTGGCGACGAAGGCAATGCTGCGGCCGTCAGGCGACCACACCGGAGCCGCGTGCGCGCCTGTCGAGGAAGTGAGAGGCCTCTGCCCGCTGCCGTCAGAGTTCATCACATAGACCCGGGCTTCTCCGGTCCGGCTTGACACGAAGGCGATCCGGCGGCCGTCGGGAGACCAGGAAGGAAACGAGTCTTCTCCGGGCGGGGCTGTGAGACGGCGCCGCCGCCCGCCGTCCGCGGCCATGACCGCGATCTGGGCACGACCGCCATCGAAAGCAGTGTATGCGATCCAGCGGCCGTCGGGAGACCAGACAGGAGTGGCGGCCTGCCCGGACGGGCCAGTCAGCCTTCGCTGGCCGCTGCCGTCGGCGCAGATCGTGTGTATCTGCATCTCCCCTGACGCGGCGGAGACGAAAGCGAGTGTGGAAAGCAGCGCGAGGGCGTGGAAGGGCACCTCTAGCCCCCCAGATATGCCCGCCGGACCTCCTCGTTGGCCTGCAAGTCGGCCGCGGAGCCCTGGAGCACAACCTCGCCGGTCTGGAGCACGTACCCGCGGCTCGCGACCGACAGCGCCATGAAGGCGTTCTGCTCTACAAGCAGGATGGTGGTTCCCGCAGCGTTGATGTCCTTGATGGAGTCGTAGATCAGGTCCACCAGCACCGGCGCCAGCCCCATGGACGGCTCGTCCAGCAGCAGGACCTTGGGCCGGGTCATCAGCCCCCGCCCGATGGCCAGCATTTGCTGCTCACCACCCGAGAGGGTTCCAGCCACCTGCGCGCGGCGCTCTCTGAGGCGTGGGAACATCCCAAACACCCTGTCGAGATCCTGCCCGATCCCGGTTCGGTCCGTGCGCGTGAACGCGCCCATCTCCAAGTTCTCCGTCACGGTCAGGCGGCCGAAGATCCTCCGGCCCTCGGGCACGTGGACAACGCCCTTAGCCACGATCTCGTGCGGGCTGGTCGCAACGAGGTCCTCGCCTGCCAGGGTTATGTGCCCCAGGTGGGGACGCAGCAACCCGCTGATCGTCTTCAGCGTGGTGCTCTTGCCGGCGCCGTTGGCGCCGATCAGCGTAACGATCTCGCCAGGGTCCACCCTCAGGTAGATGCCCTTGAGGGCGTGGATGTTCCCGTAGTAGACGTGCAGGTTCTCAACTTCCAGAAGCGCCATGGAGGCCCTCGCCAGATTGAATCAGTGGGTCGCGTACGCGCCGGTCTTGCGCGTGCCCAGGTATGCCTCTATCACCCGCGGGTCGTTCTGCACCTCCTGCGGGGTTCCCTCTGCGATCTTGGTGCCGTAGTCGAGCACGGTTACGATCTCGGAAATGCCCATGACGACGCGCATCTGGTGCTCGATCAGCAGGATGGTTATCCCCTTCTCGTCGCGCAGGCGTCGGATGAAGGACATCATCTCGATGGTCTCGCGCGGGTTCATGCCAGCGGTTGGCTCGTCAAGCAACAGTAGCGCCGGCCGGCTGGCCAGCGCACGTGCTACCTCGAGACGCCGCTGGTCGCCATAGGGAAGGTTCTTGGCCAGGAAGTCGCCCTTGCCCCGCAGCCCGACGAACTGCAGGAGGTCGCGGGCCGCCGCAGTGGACTCCTGGTCCTCCTGCCGTGTGTAGGCGGTGTTCAGCACCGCCCCGACCCACGACGATCGCAGGTGCGAGTGCATTCCTACCAAGATGTTCTCCAGGGAGGTCATGTTGGCAAAGACCCGGATGTTCTGGTAGGTCCTGGCGATCCCCAGGCGGGTGATGCGATCCGGGGAGAGCCCGTCAATGGGTGTGTCCCTGAAGACCATTTCCCCTTCTTCCTGCCGGTAGAACCCGGTCGCGCAGTTGAAGTAGGTGGTCTTGCCGGCGCCATTGGGTCCAATGATGCTGTGGATGGACTGCTCCCGCACATCCAGGTCCACTCGGTTCAGGGCTACCAGCCCACCGAAGCGCTTCGTGAGATTCCGCGAGGTCAGGATCGCCATGCTATTCCTCAAGGGGGCGGCCTGAGCCGGCCGCGGCCTCGGCTCGACCTGAGGGACCCATCTCCTCGGCTGCGTGCAGCTCGCGTCTCAGGGCCGCGGCAGGCCACAGGCCTTCGGGACGGAGCTGCATCATCAAGACCAGAGATGCCCCATAGATCAGAAACCGGTACTCGGCGAACTCCCGAAGCAGCTCCGGCATCCCGACCAGAAACAGCGAACCCACGATCACGCCGGGCATGCTCCCCATGCCGCCGACGATGATCAGGGCCAGCACGTTGATCGAGATGAGCAGCTGGAAGCTGTGCGGGAAGATCGAGCCCAGCATGACTGCGAAGATCGCGCCGCTCAGGCCCCCAAAAGCCGCGCCCATCGCAAAGGCCATCAGCTTGACGTTGACCAGGTTGATTCCCATGGCCTCGGCCACGTCCTCGTCCTCGCGCACAGCCATCCACGCCCGCCCAAGGCGCGAGTCGCGCAACCGCATGGCGATGAAGATGACCAGGGCGCAACTGGCAAGGGTCAGATAGAAGAGTTGCTCAGGACCCCGGAACTCAAAGCCGCCTATCATCGGCTTGGGGATGCCGAGCACTCCCTGGGAGCCTCCCAGCCACGGCCGCAGGAAGTCGGACAGAACCAGGATCCGGATGATCTCACCGAATCCAAGTGTGGCGATGGCCAGGTAGTCCCCGCGGATCCCCAGCACCGGAACGCCCAGCAGCACTCCGGCGACCAGGGAGACGGCCACCGCGACGGGCACAGCCGCCCAGAACGAGAGCCCTATGATGCCGTGCTCCCCTACCGAGGTCAGCAGGCCCACCGTGTAGGCACCGATGGCAAAGAACGCGACATAACCCAGGTCGAGCAGGCCGGCGAAGCCCACCACGATGTTGAGCCCCAGCCCCAGCAGGGCGAAGAGCCCGACGAGCACGAGTACCTGGGAAAGAAACAACCCCCCGCCCAACGGCACCAGCAGAAGCAGGGCCACGGCTGCGCCCAGCGAGCTCAGACGCAGCACACGCTGCCGCGGTGCGGAAAGCCGCCCATGCCACTGCCGCACGGCACCGCCACGGCGGGCCCAGCCGGCGGTCGCCCCCCAGGCCAGGGCAAACACGATTGTCGCACCGCGCATCGAGAGTCCATCTTCGACGAACAGCAGTTCGCGAACCGCAGTCCTGGTGCCCTCCGCATGCAGAAGAATCTGCAACAGCTCCTGGAAGAGACCGATGCCCAGGGTCCAAGCCAGGGCGGTGACCAGAGGCCTGCGAACGCCGGGGGACAGAAGCGAAGCGGCCGCTCCAACTGCCCCGACTGCGGCGGCGCCGAGCAGGACAAGGGGAATCCCAGAGACGCCCCGGCCGAACGACAGGGTCTCGAACATCGTGGGCGAGGCACTCACGAACATGCTCCGCATGTTGACAAAGGTGCCAAGCACAACGAGCCCGGACACAACCGTCCCCACCGCCGCCCCACCCAGCGCTCCCCGCGCCAGGAACGCACCGGGTGCGCCGCCCGGATGGCCCTGCGCGCCCTGGTACCCTGCCACGACGGCGGTGAGAACCGGCAGCGCGAGTCCGAGCGAGATCACTCCCACGACTATTTGTCGCCCTGCGAAAGTCTCGACCATGCCCACGAGGGCGAGGAAGACTGCCACGCCGCCCCAGATGAGTCCCTTCTGGGCGGCCGCGATCCATGGCTGACGACGCATGCTCATCGGTGCGCTCGCCATCTCCGGCTAGGCCTTCTTTGCCACAAGACGCTCGCCCATGATTCCCGACGGCCGGAAGATCAGGACCATGACCAGCATCGTGAAGGCGATCACGTCCTTGAGCTGATAGGGCGCCACGATCCCAAGGCCTTCGAGAAACAGGATCGGGCCGACGGATTCAAACAGGCCCAGGAACAGACCGCCGAGCATGGCACCAGGGATGTTGCCGATGCCGCCGAGCACCGCGGCTGTGAACGCCTTGATGCCCGGGACGAACCCCATGAAGAAGTGTACCTGCTTGAAGACGATCGCGTACAGGAAACCGGCCGCGCCGGCCATCGAGGCTCCGACAGCGAAGGCAATGACGATTGCGCGGTCCACGTCAATGCCCATCAGCGCCGCCGCTTCCCTGTCCTCGGACACGGCCCGCATCGCGGTGCCGGTCTTGGTTCGCATTACGAACGCGTAGAGGCCCAGCATCATCAGTACGGACGCCACGAGCACCACGGCCTGCGTCCGCAGGATGCCGATGCCCGCAATGACCCACGTACCCTTGAGCATCTGAGCTTCGGGGTAGGCCTGGAACCCGGAGCCGAAGAAGCCGCGGAACGTGTACTGCAGGAAGAACGACGCCCCAATCGCCGCAATGAGGGGCACCAGGCGCGGCGAGCGTCGCAGCGGCCGGTACGCAACGCGCTCCAGCAGCAGCGCGATCGCCGTCGAGGTAATCATGGCGACAGCCAGGACTACCAGAAGGCTCACCACGGGATTCCGGTCCAGGTAGCCGGATCTCCCAAAGGCCGCGGCCACGAAGTAGCCGGTGTACGCCCCGCTCATGAAGACCTCGCCGTGGGCGAAGTTGATCATTCGAAGGATACCGTAGACCATGGTGTACCCAAGGGCGATCAGAGCATAGATGCTCCCCTGGGACATTCCAAACACCACGAAGTCGATCCAGACATCGCCCGGGTACCTTCGAGCCATGATCGTCCCGATCATCCCCCAGACCACCACCATGAGGACCACTATCCGGAAGGCCCACAGGTAGAGGTCAACAACCGAGAACCTGCGCATCAGACTACGCTGCACGCCCGCCTCCTAGCCGAAAAATGGGGATGAGCCCAAGGAATTCCTCTGGCTCATCCCCCGCGTTTGCACGTTCGTTGCCGACAATCCCTGCCGACTACGGGTAGACCTTCTTCGGGTTCTTCCCCGGATCCCACTTCGCCGGGTCAGCGGACAGGGTCTGATAGACCGCGATCTTCGGGTCCGCACAGTCGCCGTACTTATCGCAGGTCAGGGTACCGGTCAGACCCTTGAAGTTCTTTGTCGCGAACAGGGCATCGCGCAGCGCCTTCCGCCCGATGTAGGTATTGCCCGCCGCATCCTTCTTGGCCACCTTCTCGACGGCGGCGAAGATCATCTTCGCGGCGTCGTAGGCGTGCGGGTGGAAAGGCGCCAGCGGCTTTTCGCCGTACTTCTTCTGGTGCTTGTCCAGGAACGTCTTGTACGCCGGGCCCAGCGCTTCAGGCGACAGGTCGGGGCTGGAGTGGTACATCCCCACAGCCGACTCCCCGGCGGCCTTCATGAAGTCCGGCGAGAACATGCCGTCTGCGCCCATCAGCTTGGCTTGTGGCAGCCCGGACACCTCTTTGGCCTGACGGGTGATGAAGCCGCCCGCGGCAATGAAGATCGGGTAGTAGATCAACTCGGGCTTGCCGGCCGCGATCTTGGTCAGCATCGGCCGCATGTCGGTATCGGTGGGCCCGATCGCCTCCTGGGCGGTGATGGTACCACCCAGCTTCTTGAAGACCTCGGCAAACACGCCCTGGAGCCCTTCGGCATAGGGGCTGCCGTCGTGGATAGTCGCCGCCTTCTTCACCTTGAGGACCTTCCAGGCGAACTCCGCGGCCACCCGACCCTGGACCTTGTCATTGTGGGCGGTGCGCAGGTACCCATCGTAGGTCGGCCCCCGGTCAGCAGCGGTCAGCTTGGGCGCGGTGTTGGAGGGCGAGACGGTCACGATGCCCGCCTTCCAGAGAATGGGAGCCCCGGGCACGGCCTCGCTGGAGCAGTTGGAGCCGATGGCGGCCACGATCGCCTTGTTGGCCGCCAACTTGGTCGCCGCGGTTTGACCGCCCTCCGCGTTGCAGCCGGTGTCCTCACCTATCAGCTTGATTGGATGGCCCAAGAGCTTGCCGCCCCTGTCGTCGATTGCTATCTCGACACCCCGCTTCGTGTCAGTGCCAAGGCTCGCATCAGGGCCGGCGACGACCATCCAGTAGGCGATGGTGAGCGGCGCTCCCTTGGCGATCTTCACGACGCCAACCGGATCCGTAACGGGTCCGACCGTCGCCGCAGGAGCCGCCGGAACGAAGTACGGGCCGCCCGCGATTATCAGGGCGACAACGAGAGCAATCGGAATCCTCATGCGCTTCATCCTCTGTCTCTCCCTCCCTCGTGGCTTGGAGTCTGCGATCATCGCCTGACATCTTGCCCCCCCGGCAACCGGGTATTCCTAGGCTGCGATCACCTCCCCGCAAACCTGGGTCTTCCGCGTCTTCCGCGCGAAAGTGAATAATGGTTCGCCGCCGTGGATGCCGGTTCCTCCTCCTAGCCCCGCAGGAGGTTCCGTAGCACGAAAGCGAGGTTCGCGGGGCGCTCAGCCATGCGCCGCATCAGGTACGGGTACCAATGGGTCCCGAAGGGCACGTAGATCCGCACCCGGTGTCCCCCTCGGAGCAGCCATTCCTGAAGATCCCGGCGGATCCCGTAGATCATCTGGAACTCGTAGCGGTCGCGCGCGATGTTCTCGCGCTCCACAAAGGAGACGGCGGCCTGGATCAACCGCTCATCGTGGGTGGCAATGGCATGGCAGGCCGGATCGCGCAACAGTCGCTGTTGAAGCCTGGCGAAGTTGGCGTCCACGTCCTGCTTGCGGGGATAGGCAACCGTGGGCGGCTCGGCGTAGGCGCCCTTGCATAGCCGGATGGGAACGCCCTGCCTCAGAAGGCGGTCAACATCGTCTCCGCTCCGGTAGAGGTACGCCTGGATGACCGCGCCCACCGCGCCATTTCCCTCAGCCCTGAGTCGCGTGATGATGTCAAGGGTCCGGTCAACGTACGGCGAGTGCTCCATGTCCACACGGACGAACCGTCCGTCCGTTTGGGCTGCCTGGAGCACCCGGCGCAGGTTGTCCGCGGCAAGGTCGGTATCGAGGTCAAGACCGAGCTGGGTGAGCTTGACCGAGATGTAGCAGTCTACGGGGCGGCCCCGTAGCCGGGTCGCGACCTCAACGTAGGCGTCGGCCGCCGCCCGGGCCTCGTCGAGCGAAGTGGTCTTCTCCCCCAGCAGGTTGAGCGAAAGGAGGTATCCCTCTGCGGCCAGCCGGTCCACGACCTCCAGCGCCTCGTCCAGCGTCTCGCCGGCCACGAACCTCCGCGCGGCGCGGCGCACCATACGCTGCCTGAGGACAAAAGCGTGAACGCGGTCGTTCTCGGAGAGAGCGAGCAGCAGTTGTCGGATCATCGGCCGGCCCGCTAAGGGTAGATGCCGCGGATGAGCACGGCCTGGGCCACGCGGTCAATGGCTTTGATCAGGGCCGCGGTCCGCAGGTCAACGCTCCGGCTGCTGGCAATCTGCTCCACGGCCTCGAAGCTGCGGACCATGATCCTGTCCAAGTTTGCGTTCACTTCCTCCTCGGTCCAGAAGAACTGCTGCAACCCCTGGACCCACTCGAAGTACGAGACGATGACCCCGCCGGCGTTGGCAAGAATGTCGGGGATCACCTTGATCCCGCGCTCGGCCAGCACCGCGTCTCCGCCCGGGGTGGTCGGGCCGTTGGCGGCCTCCACTATCAAGCGCGCCCTCACGCGCGCCGCGTTGTCCGCCGTGATCTGCCCTTCGACGGCGCCCGGAACCAGCACGTCACAGGGTAGTTCGAGCAACTCCACATTGCTGATGGTCTGTGCTCCGGGGAACCCGACCACGGTGCCTGCCTGCCGCTTGTGCTCCACGAGCCGGGCATGGTCGAGCCCTGCGGGGTTGGACACTCCACCCTGCGTGTCGCTCACCGCGATGATCCGGCAGCCCTGCTGGGCCAGCAGCGCTGCCACCACCGACCCGACCTTCCCGAACCCTTGAATGGCCACGGTCGCGCCGTCTATGCTCATTCCCAGACGCCGTGTCGCCTCCCGCGCGGCGATCGCCACCGAGCGGCCAGGGGCTTCCAGCCTGCCGTACGATCCGCCGATGGCGATCGGCTTGCCCGTCACCACAGCCGGCGTGGAGTAGCCCCTGTGCATGCTGTAGGTGTCCATGATCCAGGCCATGACCTGGGGATTCGTTCCCATGTCCGGGGCCGGGATGTCCGCCTCAGGGCCCATGAGGATGGAGATCTCGGTGGCGTACCGCCGCGTCAGGTGCTCCAGCTCAACGTGGGACAGCTCCTTGGGGTTGACCACCACGCCGCCTTTGGCTCCGCCAAAGGGCAGGCCGACCACGGCACACTTCCAGGACATCAGCATGGCCAGCGCCCTCACCTGGCTGAGCGTGATGCCCCGATCGTAGCGGATGCCACCCTTGCTGGGGCCGAGCACCGTGCTGTGGTGCACTCGGTAGCCGGTGAAGATGCGCACGGACCCGTCGTCCATCTTCACCGGGAAGTTCACGGCCAGTTCGCGCTTGGGAAATGCCAGAAACTCCCGCACCCCCCTCTTCAACGACAGGTGATCGGCGGCGCGGTTGAACTGCTGGAGTACCGCATCCCACATGTCCTCGTTCGCCGGCCTCACCGTGCCCTGCGTGCTCATGCGTCCCCTCCCTCTCCCCATCTCAGCCCGTCCCGACGTCATCGGGCGATTGCTGAGACCGGCACGAACGCAACCCCCGCGCGGTCAAACTCGGGCAGCATCTCAGCCACAACGCGCGAGGTAAGACGCTGGGCGTGCGCAACGGCGACCGCCTCGCCGTGGCGGAGCGCGATCTCGATCAGACGACGGATCTCACGGCGGATTGCCTCGGGATCGTTCTCATTGTCCAGGAACACGGTACGGGCGGCGCTCCGGATACCAGTCTCTGCCGCGACCGAGCCGGCCACAGAGTGGGGAGTTGTCTTGCTGTCCAGAAAGAAGAGACCGCGCTCCCGGACCACGTCCATGACCGCGCGCATGACCCGCCGGTCTGCGGTCGCGCGCGATCCCATGTGGTTACTAACGCCGGTGGCGCCTGGAACCGACGCCAGTCCGGCCCGCACCGCTGCCTGGATCTGGGCCTCGCCCATCGCCACCGTCACCCCGCCCGGGCCCAGGGCCTTGGCGCCATCCATGGGCTCCAATGGAAGATGCAGGATTACCTCCAGCCCCGCAGTCTGGGCCCTTTGGGAAACCTCGCCAGAGTACCGCAGGCCTGGAAGTACGGCCACGGTAGCCGGCCGCCCAATGGCAATGATCTCTTCCACGTCGCCCAGGCTGCCGCCTGCATCGTCGAAGACAATCGCCACCCTGGCAGACGAATCTGCCGGGTAGGACGGCGCAGGCACCGGAGACCGGCGCGGTCTCGTCGTCTGCACAGCAGCCGAAGGCGGGGTCCTGACCGCCCGAGGAGACGAAACCCCGTCGGGTGGTGCCGGCCGCCGTTCAGAAGCCAGCCACCATCCTGCCGCGATCCCCAGCAACAGGATGGCCATGGCCAGCCAGGCCATTCGCATAACGCTCTCGGACCCTCGCTTCGTTCGCCGCCGTCCGGGTCGTGCCATCTAGCGTCGCTGCGCCGCGCGCTGCTTGAGCACTTCTATCCCTCGCCGGAGTTGCTGTGCCTGAATCCGGTCAACCTCTGCCTCTGCCTTACCCTCGAGGCGATCTCCTGCGGCCACGTCGGGCAGAATCCCCTTGCCGTGGATATCCGTGCCAGCCGGGGTGAGGTATTTGGCCGTTGTCACGGCTGCGGCTCCACCGCCTGCCAGGGGGAACAGGGTTTGGATCACGCCCTTGCCGAAAGTCCGCTGGCCCACCAGGGCAGCGCCCGCGGAATCGTGGAGCGCGCCGGCCAGGATCTCGGATGCGCTGGCAGTGAACTCGTTGACCAACACGACAACCGGGAGTGTCATCTTGGCTCCGGGGCCCGCCCGATCGGTCTTCCGGCGTCCGTCCCGGTCAACGACGTGTACGACGGGCTGGCCGTCCGGCACGAACCGGTCCGCGACCTGCGTGGCCGCACCCAGGAGCCCGCCGCCGTTGCTCCGCAGGTCGAGAACTAGCCCACGGACCCCTTCCTTCTCCACCCGATCGAGCGCAGAGGCGACCTCCTTCGACGTCAACTCGTTGAAGGTGAGCACGCGCATGTAGCCCAGACGGGCGTCCGAGAGCTGCTTCCGCATCGCCGGGTCGAGCGTTCCGGGCCCCTGTACGGTAACGATCTGCACGCGGGCGCGCGTAATCTCAACGTCGTTTGTCTGGCCGGCGCGGCCAATCCGCAACGTCACCTTGGTCCCGGCCGGGCCGCGGATGCGGGTCACCGCCTCCTGTAGGGCCATCCCATCGGTCGGCACCTGGTTGATGCGCAGGATGCGGTCTCCAGCGCGCAGGCCGGCCCGGTGGGCAGGCGTACCCTCGATCGGTTGGACAACGATCAGATGGCCGTCCCGGATGTCAATGAATATCCCGACCCCGAAGAAGAACCCCTTCGCGTCCTGCGAGAACTCCTTGTAGACGCGGGCATCCATGTAGCGCGTGTAGGGATCCCCGAGGGCATCGAGCATGCCTCTCGCCGCTCCGTCGAATAGCCTTGAGGCCTCAGGGACCGGGTTCAGGTACTCCCTTCGGACCTGCGTGAGCAGTTCACGCAGCAATGCAAACCCCTGGTCGTCGGCCGACCGCGCCGCCACCGCGCGCTGCCCCATCCCAAAGCCGGCCAGGAACACGCCGACGACCAGAGCCACCACCAGAAGTGCGCCGGTCAACCTACCCCGGATCACGACAGTCCACCGCCTCTCTGCGGGGTATCACCCGCTGCCGGCTGTAGCTTACCCTGGCTCAGGAACGGGAACAAGCACGATTCCTTCAGTCTGGATTGATGGGACGGCCGTTCCGACGGATCTCGTAGTGGAGATGCGGGCCTGTGCTGTAGCCGGTGCTCCCAACGTACCCGATGACCTGTCTGCGGGACACGTTCTGCCCGGTCTTTACGCTTATCCGGGACAGATGTCCGTAGAGGGTGCTTACACCATCGCCGTGGTCCAAGATGACCAGCTTGCCATATCCTCCGTACCACCCGGCGAAGAGCACTTTCCCGGCATGCGCCGCAGGCACCGGCGTGCCCCTCGGCGCCGATATGTCCACCCCGGTGTGGAAGTGGTGGCGCCGAAAGAGGGGGTGGCGGCGAAAGCCGAAGCGCGACGTTACCGGTCCCCTCAGCGGCCATATGAGGGCTGTCATTGCGCTCTCCCTGGCAGGCGCGGCGCCACCCTGGAGTCGTTGAATCAGGGCCTGCACTGAGGCCGAGTCCTCTTCGGTTTCCCGGACGGCCTGCTCGGCGGCGGCCCGCTCGTGCATGATCGCCTCCAGGATTCGGCGCTTCGCCGCCACCTGCTCTGATAGCTCCAGTTCGCGCTCCCGGGTCTGGCGGGCGACCTCCTGCAACTGCGATTGCTGCGCGATCAGCTCTTCCCGCAGCGCCGCGGTCCGGTCGCGGTCTCGGGTATAGGCGCTGATCAGCCTGGCATCCTCCCGCATGACGGCCCCTACCAACCGCGAGCGCGCCACGAATTCCGGGAACGAGGTGGCGCGGAGCACAACGTCCAGGTAGCCGGCGCGGCCGTACCGGTGCAGGTCCACTACCCGGCTGGCCAGCAGACCCCGGCGCTGCGCCAGCGCCGCCTCGGCCCGGGCCAGCTCGACGGCCGCGGCCCGCGTACGGAGCCGGACTCTGCGCAACTGTAAGGCCAGACGCCGCAACTGCTCCTCGGTCGCCTCGCGCTGGCGGTCCAGATTCTGAACCTCGTCGGCCATCCGCCGCTCACGATGCCTGACCTGCCGCAGCCGCCGGCGCTCGGTCTCGAGCTGCCGCTGCAGGCGCGAAAGCTCCTCCTGCTTGGACGATAGGGGCGCGGGCGAGGCGGCGATGGCCTCGTTCATCCCGGCCGCCACGGCAGCCGCCAGCAGCAGCGCCGCAGCCACCAGCCGGACCGTTGAGGGCACGCTCATGCCCGGAGGTACCTCCGCATTCCGATCTCGCTTCCGGCCATCCCAACAGCAATACCCAGGAACCAGACCACGGCAAGGGCGCCTGGGAGTGCCGCCCGGGCCGGCAGAACCGGCAGGAACGGAAGTGAGCCCGCGATCTGGACGGCCAGGTGGGCGTAGACCGCCACCAGAATCACGGTCGCCGCCAGGGCCGCGGCGGCTCCCTGCAGCACGCCTTCCAGGACGTACGGTCCCCGGATGAATCCTGGCGTGGCGCCCACCAGGGTCATGATCTCGATCTCCTGACGCCTCGCGGCGATTGTCAGCCGGATCGTATTGAGAACGATCAGGAGCGCGGCGGCGAACAGCGCCCCGGCCACGGCGGCACCGGCTATCCGGACGGCGCGCGTCAGCGCCACGAGCCGGTCCACCACCGGCGTCCCGTACAGCACCTCCTCGACACCCGCAATCTGCTCCAGCGCAGCGGCGACCCCTCGTACCTGACCAGCACCGCCGGCGCGAACCTCGATCGAGTCCGGCAAAGGGTTTGTCTTGAGGTGAGAGCCGACCGAAGCCAGGGATCCGTAGGTCTTCTGCAACCGCTTCAGCGCCTCGGCGCGTCCCACGAGTTCGGCGGAGAGGACCCCTGGCAGATCCTTCGCAGAGGCCAGCACGCGCTGCTGTTGCTGGACCGTGAGATCCCGCCGTAGGAACCCAACTATCTCGACCTGCGCCTCAAGGACAGAGGCCAGGTGCGCCAGGTTCACGGAGGCCAGGATTCCACCTCCGGCCACCATGAGCGCGATGGCGATGGTCGTGGTCGCGGCCGCGGCCATCAGGCCGTTTCGGCGCAGGCCGCCGATCGCCTCGCGCAGGGCCTCCCCTCGCGCCCAGGGCCACGCGCGCGCCCGCAGCGAGCGCCGGGCAGCCGCATCAGCGGGCTGTCTGGTAGAGGCCCCTCGACTCATCGCGCATCACGCGACCGGCATGCAGTTCGACCACGCGCCGGCGCAATATGTCCACGAGCGTGTTGTTGTGCGTGGTCACCAAGACCGTCGTTCCACGCAGGTTGACGGCGCCTAGGAGTTGCATGATCTCCCACGCCGCCTGGGGATCAAGGTTGCCGGTGGGCTCGTCCGCCAACACCACTCGCGGCCGCGTTACGATCGCACGGGCCAGACAGACGCGCTGCTGTTCCCCGCCCGAGAGCCTGGCCGGCAGGTCGTCCGCACGGTGGGCCATGCCGACGGTCTCCAGCGCCCACAGGACGCGCGGCGCGATCTCCACCGGGTCGGTTTCGGTCACCCGCAGCGCGAACGCCACGTTGTCGGCCACGGAACGGTCGGACAGCAGCTTGAACTCCTGGAAGACGACGCCCAACCTGCGTCGCAGTAGTGGCACCTGGGAGTCGGGAAGCGAGCAGAGGTCTAGCCCGTCCACCTCCACTCGGCCGGCCGTGGGGCGCTCGATCCGCTGGATGAGCTTGAGAACCGTGGACT
This sequence comes from Armatimonadota bacterium, assembly GCA_016869025.1. Taxonomy (NCBI): domain Bacteria; kingdom Bacillati; phylum Armatimonadota; species Armatimonadota bacterium. The sequence continues at coordinate 175,149 of VGFA01000003.1, forward strand.
TCCCGCTACCGGTGGGGCCCACGAGAAAGACGAACTCACCGCAGTCTATCCGCAGCGAGATGTCCTGCAAGGCGACCACGCCGGTGGGATATCGCTTTCCGACGCCGTCGAGGTTGATCATCGCTGCTCCGACGAATGGGTGCGTCCAGCGCTTCGACGTTTCCTTCTTGTTGTAGTTCTACGCAGCGGCGCGATGGTCCTGCCGCCCTATCAGGACACGGTCAGGCCCCAGGCCGCCAGGTCATGCAGCAGGCGGTCGCCTGTCATGTTGAGGTCGATCGGCGTCACCGAGATGTACCCGGCCTTTACCGCCCAGCTGTCCGTCCCTTCCTCATCGCCCAGGGGCTCGGGCTCTCCGGCCAGCCAGTAGTATGGTCTCCCCCGCGGGTCCGTGCGCCTCTCCAGTTGCGAGAGGTAGCGGCGCGAACCCTGGCGGGTAATCGCCACCCCGCTCAGCCGTTCCAGCGGGAGGTTAGGCACGTTCACGTTGATCAGCGCGTCCGCGGGCAACTCGCGCTCCACGACCAACCGCGATAGCCGTTCGGCGAACTGCGCGGCCACCTCGAACCTGACGTCCACGAATGCCGCCACCGAGACCGCCAGGCTTGGAATCCCCATGATCGCGCCTTCCATCGCGCCGGAGACGGTGCCGGAGTAGGTGAGGTCGCGGCCCAGGTTTGGGCCGACGTTGATGCCCGAGACCACAACGTCCGGCCTCCGGCCCAGGAGGTCGAGCACGCCGAGTATCACGCAGTCAGCAGGCGTGCCATTCGTCGCCCAGGCGGTCACGCCCTCTGGAAGAACCGCGGAGCGCCAGGCGCGCAGCGGCTTGTGCAGCGTGACCGCGTGCCCGGTGGCGCTGCGCTCATGCTCAGGAGCCACAACCACGGTCTCGTGACGTGACGCAAAGGCCTCGGCCAGGGCGTGCAAGCCCGGTGAGTGGATTCCGTCATCGTTGGTGAGCAGGACCCGCATCTTCCCTCGCTTCAAGTTGTTCGGGTGTGCTAGACGGCTTCGGCCGCCGCTGCCACGTAGCCTACCACCGCGCCCCTCTCACCGGAGACCTCTCCGGAGGTGGAGTATCGAAGGATCTCAACGCGAACGGATCCCAGGCGGCGCGCGGCATCCAGCACCGCCGCGGCTGGACCGACCCCGCACATCGTGATCCCTCCCTGCCGCACTTCCCTCAGCAGGCGACCCCCGTCTCCAGAAGCCAGCGCCTCGAGCACGATCCGGTCCGTCTCGACGGCACGCTCATGCGGCAGGTAGTGACTGAGGTCGGTCGAGGCGACCAGGACCGCGTCCTGACCCGCCAGGACAGCGGCGAGCGCACCGGTCAGGTGCTCCACCGTGGCCGCGTCCTGGTCGGCCATCACTATCGGCACGACCGGTCCATCATAGCCCATGTACTGCAAAAAAGGGAGTTGGACCTCGATGCAGTGCTCCCGTCGGTGGCCTCGGGCATCCATCGGGATGCCGCCCTGCTGAAGCGCGTCCTTGACCGGATGGTAGGTGGTGACATCCCCCAGCGGGCCCTGCCAGTGCTCCTCCGGGGACAGTGCCGACGGCGGGCCGGCGCCGTTGTGATCAGGACCTATCACCACGACGACCCCTGGCCGGCGCGCCCCTGCCAGGCGCAGGTAGGCATGAGCCGCGACCGGCCCCGAATAGGCCAGCCCTGCATGCGGAACCACGAGTGCCATCACGCGACCCGTGCCCCAGGGTGCCGGAAGGCGGCCAGGGCCCACAGGGTGCTTGAAGCACCACTCCACCTGAGCGCGCAACGCGTCGGGATCCGCGCTGTAGAACACGCCCCTGACCGCGGCCGGGCGAGCGCGCCCGCCGACCACGCTACTCCCCCTGCGGCTCCCCTGAGCCGGCCTCGGGAAGCACGGCACCTGCCAGCCAGTCGAGATAGGCAGCCGATCCTCCCATGATAGGAAGGGCGAGCACCTCCGGCACCGTGTACGAATGGAGGCCTTCCACGCGCGCCACCAGGTCGGCCAGGTGGTGATGGGTGGTCTTGACTACGAGCAGCAACTCGTCCGCGCGCTCGACCCGGCCCTGCCAGCGGTACACCGAGCGCACCCCGGGCACCACGTTCACGCAGGCAGCCAGTCCCTCCTCCACGAGCGCCGATGCCACCCGATCTGCCTCATCACGGCTGCTGGCGATGACCAGCACAACCAAGGGTTCGCTCATCTCTCTGCCGATCTCGGACGAGATCCGGAGGGCGGCTGGGTGCCCGTGCTAGTCCTGCTCGCGCCACCAATCCGGCGATACGTCACGCAGCGACCTGGCCTTTCGAGGGGCGGGACGCGTGGCGGTCCGCTCCCTGGCCACCCGCGCGCGAAGTTGCTCGAACTCGCGCAGGTCGGTTAGGACCTTCAGCGTGTTCCAGACGGCCTCTTCCACGTGCTCGCCGCCCTCGCGCTGCACAAGTGCCACAAGCGGCTCGATCACACGCTTGTTGCGAAGCTTGCCAAGGATGCGTATCGCCAGCCGCTTTACATCAATGTCCTCGTCCTCGAGCGAGGCGACAAACTGGTCCGAGGCACCGTCGCCGAACAAGGCATGGAGGGCCCTCAGGGCGAATCGCCGCACCTTGGGCACAGGGTTCTCAAGCGCCACGCGCAGTTGCTCGATGACCTCGGTACGCGGGCGGCCCCCCAGGGCCTCCATCACCATGCGCGTGGGGCTGACCTCCCGGTCCACGTGCGGGCCCTCGCCGTCCAGAATGCCGCGCTCCTCCAGGCGGGCCAGGGTGGCCACCACGGCTTCCTGCATGCGCGGATCGCGAAGGAACAGGTCCACCAGCGGTCGTACGATGCGCTGATCCCCGACGCGCCCCAGGACCGAGATGGCCGTGGCCCTGATGACCTGGCTTTCCTGCTCCATGGCCTCGAGGAGCGCCTCAATCGCGCGCGGGCCGACCTCGATGAGAATCTTCATGACCTGCGCGCCAATCTTTCGTCGCAGTACCTTGTCCTCACAGGTGGCCAGGAGCGGTCCGACCGCCTCGGGCCCTATCCGCATGAGGGCCTCGGTGGCCGCCAGCTGCAGCGACCTCTCACGGCGTGCAAGGACGCGGATCAGCGGCTCGACGGCGCCCCGGTCGCGGATGTCGCGCAGGCCGTTCACCGCCTGGAGGACCACCTGCTCGCTCCGGTCCGCAAGCGCGGCGCGCAGTGCCTCACCCGCGGCGGGCCCGCTGACGCGCCGGAGCGCGACGACAGCGCTCTTGCGGACATACTCGTCGGAGTCCTGCAAGGCACGCGCCAGCGCCGGCACGGCGGATTCGTCACCGAGCTTGCCGAGCGCGTGCGCCGCGTCGCTGCGAACGGTCACATCGTGGCTTTCGAGCTGCTGCAGGTAGCGCTGTAGCTCGTCGGCCTTGCCGGTCTCCGGCATGAACGCTCCTCCTGTTGGACGCAGGGGAACTGCGTGGCACCTACTGCACCCATTATGCACTATTCTGCGGCCCCGCACCACCATCCTGCTCACGGGCTGGAGCCCCTTCCCTGCTTGCGTCTCAGGCCGTGCTTCCGTATACTGATCCTAATGGGAGACAGAGCCAACCTGCGCTTTGCCCACGCAAGCGAAGAGGAACTGGCGCGAATCCTAGACTTCTACGGGATTCGCTGGGAGTACGAGCCCCGCTCCTTCCCCTTGGATTGGGACGAACAGGGACGCGTGGTCGAGAGCTTCAGCCCGGACTTCTACCTTCCGGATCTCGACCTGTACCTTGAGCTGACCACGCTGAAGCAGAGTCTGGTAACCAGGAAGAACCGCAAGCTGCGGCGACTGCGTGACCTGTACCCCGAGGTACGTGTCAAGGTATTCTACGGTAGGGACTTCCGGAACCTGTTGGCCAAGTACGATCTCCATCCGATCGCAGCGCCCTGATGGTGACTCCCGAAATCAGCCAGGTGCTCCTTACCGAGGAGCAGATCCGCGTGCGTGTGCGCGCCCTCGCGGCCGAGATAAGCCACGACTACGCGGGACGCGATCTGCTCGTCGTGTCGGTCCTCAAGGGTGCCCTGTACTTCCTGGCCGATCTCACCCGCATGATGGACATACCGCTGGCCATTGACTTCATGGCCATCAGCTCCTACCGGGGCGGCAAGGGTCCTTCCGGCGCCGTCCGCCTCGTCAAGGACCTTGACGAGGACCTCACCGGCCGTCACGTGCTGCTGGTCGAGGACATCATTGACACGGGCCTGACGGCCTCCTACCTCCTGCGCAGCCTCCAGGCGCGGGACCCGGCCGACCTGGCGGTCTGCACGCTCCTCGACAAGACCGCGCGGCGGATAGCCCACACCCTGCCGATCCGCTACCGCGGGTTCGAGGTGCCCGACCTGTTCCTGGTCGGCTATGGCCTGGACTACCGGCAGTTCCACAGGAACCTCCCGTACATCGGCGTGATCCGAGACGACTTCCTGCGACGCGAGCCCGCCTCTTCCTGAGGCGGCGAACAGGGGCGCCGAATCGCGTGACGCGAGCGCAACCTCCCGAAACCCAAACAGGTACCCCTGCTGTCGAGCCGTCCGAACTGCTCCTCCTGAGGGACGTCAGGAAGACCTTCCCGGGTGTGGTAGCCAACGACGGGGTCACGATGGCGGTACGGGCCGGGGAAGTCCACGCCTTGCTCGGCGAGAACGGCGCCGGCAAGACGACACTGATGAACGTGCTGTACGGAATCCACCAGCCCGACAGCGGCGAGATATGGCTGCGGGGGCGGCAGGTGCGCATCCGGTCGCCCCGCGATGCCCTGGCGCTGGGTATTGGCATGGTGCCCCAGCACTTCCTTCTGGTCCGCAGGCACACCGTTGCCGAGAACGTCGCCCTAGGGTTGCCGGGTCCAGGTTTCATCGCTCCGGCCCGGCAGATCGAGCCGCGGATAAGGGAGTTGGCAGATCGGTACGGTCTCTCGGTGGATCCCCGCGCCCACATCTGGCAGCTCTCACCCAGCGAGCAGCAGCGTGTGGAGATCGTCAAGGCGCTGATCCGGGGAGCGAGGCTTCTCATCCTGGACGAGCCCACGAGCGTGCTCACACCGCAGGAGGCCCGCGGGCTGTTCGAGGTGCTGCGCCGGATGAAGCTGGAGGGCCAAGCGGTGATCTTCATCTCGCACAAGCTGGATGAGGTCGCCGAGATCGCCGACCGCGTTACGGTCATGCGCAAGGGTCGGGGGGTGGCCACGCTGCCGGTCGCGGAGACCGACAGGCACTCGCTGGCGCGCCTGATGGTCGGCCGGGATGTGGAGTTCCGGCTTCGCAGGAGTGCCCGCGCACCTGACGGCGAGGCGATTGCCGTAGAGGATCTTGTGGCCAGGAACGATCGCGGTCTCCCGGCGCTGCGGGGGATTTCCCTATCGGTGCAGCGCGGAGAGATCCTGGGCATCGCCGGCGTGGCCGGCAACGGTCAGCGCGAACTGGTGGAAGTGATAACCGGGCTGCGCCCTTCCACCGGCGGTCGCGTCAAGGTACTGGGAAGGGACGTCACCAACCTGTCGGCGCGCGCGGTGCACTTGGCAGGCGTGGCTCACGTCCCCGAGGACCGGATGCGCATGGGAATCGTACCTGGAATGTCGGTAGCCGAGAACCTGGTGCTGAGGGACTACCGCCACCCGCCCTTCTCGCGCGGGCCGGTGATGAACCGCCAGGCCATGGGCGAGTTCGCGCGCCGGATGATCTCAGAGTACGAGATCGTAACGCCGGGGCCCGCCACCCCAACGCGGCTGCTCTCAGGGGGCAACATCCAGAAGCTGATCCTGGGCCGCGAACTGTCGGGCCAGCCCGACGTGATCGTAGCCGCGCACCCCACCTCCGGGCTGGATGTCAGCGCTGCCGAGCAGATCCACAGGCTGCTCCTGAAGCGCCGTGAGGAAGGCGCAGCGGTTCTCCTTGTGTCAGAGGACCTGGACGAGATCCTGGCCCTGTCCGACCGCATCGCCGTGCTGCTTTCGGGTGAGATCGTGGGTGTAGTGGACACGGCCAAGTCCGATCGGGAACGCATCGGACTCCTGATGATGGGGCAGCGCCAATGAAGCGGCTGGGCCCGTTCCGGGTCGAGCGGGTGCTGGTTCCATCCGGGGCCTGGGTCCTGACGGTCTCCCTGGGAGCGGTCGCCGCGGCCTTGGTGGCGGCGGGCATGATCTTCTGGGCCTTCGGGATCAACCCCCTGCGTGCCTACGCGATGATCTTTGCGGGCACGCTGGCGGACAGGAGGGCAGCACCCGAGATACTGCGCCAGGCCACCCCGTTGCTGCTCGGCGGGCTTGGGCTGGTGCTGGCGTTCCGGGCGCAGTTCTGGAACATCGGAGCGGAGGGCCAGTTGCTCGCCGGCGCGGTCGCCGCGACCGGAGTAGCGCTGTTCACCCCCATCCCGGCTCCATGGCTGCTGCCCGCGATGTTCGTAGCGGGCTTCCTGGGCGGCGCGCTCTGGGGCATGCTCCCCACACTGCTCCGCCTCAAGCTCGAGGTCAACGAGGTCGTCTCCACATTGATGATGAACTACGTAGCCCTGTTCTCAGTGGAGTGGCTGATCCACGGGCCGTGGAAAGGGAAGACCGCGTTCGGGTTCGCCTATACCGATACCTTCCCTGAAGCCGCACGGCTGGCCCTTATCCCGGGCACGCGCGTGCACTGGCCCACGCTGGTCCTGGGGATCGCCCTGGCCGGCGCGCTGGCCTTCTTCCTGGGGCGGGCACGCCTCGGGTTCGAGATCCGGGTGCTGGGCGAAAACCCCGTCGCGGCAAGGTACGCGGGGATAGACCCGGTGCGGACAATCCTGCTCGCCATGGTGTTCTCCGCAGGCGCGGCAGGGCTGGCAGGAGTAGGCGAGGTCGCGGGCATCCACCACAAGCTGCTGGCGCCCGGCCAGGTCTCGCTGGGCTACGGCTACGCCGCCATCATCGTGGCATGGCTAGCGCGCGGGAGCCCGCTGGCCGCCATCATCACGGCGCTGTTCCTCGGCCTCATCTACTCCAGCGGAGACGTGATGAAGGTGACGCTGCAGATGCCGTTTCGCGTGACCGACGTCTTCAACGGGTTGATTCTCTTCTTCCTCATCGGCAGCGAGCGGCTGCTCAACTACCGGCTACGCTGGGCACCCGGCGGGCGGCCCGTGGAGACCGCGGATGCTTGAATGGGTCCTAACCGCGATCGTCCGGGCGCTGGCGGTTAGCACCCCGCTCCTGTGGGCTTCGCTTGGAGAGATCTACGCGGAGCGGAGCGGCGTTATCAACCTAGGTGTCGAAGGTATGATGATCCTGGGCGCATTGTCGGCCTTCGTCGTCGCGCAAGTAACCGGTTACCCGGTTGCCGGCCTGCTGGCAGCGGCGGCCGCCGGCGGCCTGGCGGCCCTGCTCCACGCCTTCGTATCCGTGACGCTCCGGGCCAACCAGTACGTCTCTGGGCTGGCCCTGACCATGCTGGGCCTGGGCCTGGCCGGTGTGCTCGGCCGGGGATGGGAAGGGACACCCCTGCTCAACACCCTTCCTGAGATCTCCTGGCTCACGTATATGGGGCTGCTGCTCGCGGCAGGACTCTGGCTGGTCCTACACCATACGCGGATGGGCATGGTGATACGTTCCACCGGAGAGTCGCCGGCGGCCGCGGACGCGCTGGGCGTGAACGTCTACCTGGTACGCTACCTCTGCGTGGTCTTCGGCGGAGTCCTTGCCGGCGTGGCCGGTGGATTCCTCTCCGTGGCCTACCGCCCCTCGTGGACCGAAGGCATGACCGCCGGGTTGGGGTGGATCGCCATAGCAATCACCATCTTCGCGGGCTGGGACCCGCTCCGCGCGGTCGCAGGGGCCTTCCTGTTTGGAGCCCTCTTCCACCTCTCCTTCCGCCTGCAGGCCTGGATCCAGCCGGAGGCGCTCAGGATGATGCCGTTTGCCTTCACGATTCTGGTGCTGGCAGCCACCGCGGGCAGGCGCAGGGGCCAGGGAGCACCCGAGGCGTTGGGGCTGCCGTACGCCTCCGGGGAGAGATGACACCTGAGGCGGGAGATGACCGGGTCCACGCCGAATAGCCGAGGAGAGACGAGGAAGGACAACAGAGGAGGGAGACCATGCGCTGGTTGACCATCTTGGTGGTACTCGTGCTCGCGGGCAGCCTGGCCGCGCCGGGCATCGCCCAACAGAAGCTCAAGGCCGGGTTCGTCTACGTCGGCCCGATCGGCGACTACGGCTGGACGCACGCCCACGACTTCGCCCGCAAGATCGCGGAGAAGAAGCTCCCCTGGCTGGAGACCCTCTATGTCGAGAAGGTGCCCGAGGGCCAAACGGAATCGTTCATTGACAAGCTGATCCAGCAGGGCGCGCGGGTGATATTCACGACCAGCTTCGGGTTCATGGACGGGACGCTGGCCGCGGCCAAGCGGTACCCCAACCAGATCTTCGCGCACGCGTCAGGCTTCAAGCGCGCGCCCAACGTGGCAACGTACATGGCCGACTTCTATCAGGTGTACTACCTGAACGGCCTGATGGCCGGCGCGGTGACCAAGAGCGGCAAGATCGGCTATGTGGGCGCCTTCCCGATCCCCGAGGTGAAGCGCCACATCGGCGCGTTCGCGCTGGGCGCCCGCGCGGTCAACCCCAAGGCCACCGTGCACGTCCGCTGGATCTACGAGTGGTTCAGCCCCACGGCGGCCAAGGAAGCCACCGAAGCCCTGATCGCCGAGGGCGCGGACGTGTTCGCGTTCACCGAGGACTCACCCACCGTCGTGCAGGTTGCGGCCAAGCGAGGGCTGCCCAGCTTCGGCCACTACTCGCCGATGCACAAGTTCGCCCCCAAGCACATGGTCTCGGGTCAGCTCGTCCACTGGGACAAGATCTACGTGGACTTCCTGTCCAAGGTGTACGCGGGCAAGTACACGGCCGAGAACCTGGCCAACGTGGACTACTGGTGGCTCCTGGCCGAGGGCGCGGCGGAGCTGGGCGGCGACTTCGGCATGCCGATCAATCCCGAATGGGCTGGCAGGATGCAGGCGGTCAAGGTAGGGACGCCTGACCTGGGCCGGCTCTCGGTCTACGACCTGGTCATGAAGCGACTGGCCCAGATGTCGGATCCCAAGGTGACCTTCGAGCCGTTCACAGGCCCGATCAAGGACCGTAAGGGCGTCCTCCGGGTCCAGAGCGGGAAGCGCATGACCGTGGGAGAACTCAACACGATGGAGTGGGCGGCGCCGGGCGTCGTGGGCCCCTGGCCCAAGGAGCCGTAACCTTCTAGGATAGCAACTAGGCGCCGCGCGCGGCGAGAACCTCGATCACGCGCTCGAGCGGGATGCCGCGCGCGGCCAGCAAGACCATCAGGTGGTAAAGCACGTCCGCCGCCTCTTCGGCCACGCGGTCGTCGCTCTCACGCTCCGCGGCGCGGACGACCTCCTCGGCTTCCTCCCGCACCTTGGCGCCCACCGTGGTGATGCCCGCGCGGAACAGGTGGGCGGTGTACGAGCCGTCTGGCATCGCCTGGCGACGCTCGCAGATTCTCGCCTCGAGCCGTGCGAGCACGGACCCGCCGGTAAGCCGGGGCTCACCCTCGGGCGTCCGGTGGAAGCAGGACCGCTGCCCCGTGTGACAGGCCGGGCCCTGGGGGATAACCTGGGCGAGGAGGGCGTCACCGTCGCAGTCCAGACGCAACTCCACCAGGCGCTGCGTGTTCCCGGAGATCTCGCCCTTGTGCCACAACGCTTGGCGCGACCGGCTCCAGAACCACATCTCGCCAGCGGCCCGGGTGCGGGCGTAGGCGTCGCGGTTCATCCACGCCATTGTCAGGACCTCGCCCGAGCTCGCGTCCTGCACGATGACCGGCAGCAGCCCGTCCGTCCAGTCAATCGGTATCTCAGCCGGGATCGGCGGCGCCTCGTCGCTCACCTGGGTACCCTCCCCCATCATTCACGCACCCCACCCTCCGTCCCGAACCGCACCGGAACGCCGGCGGCGGCCAGCGCCCGCTTCACCACCGGAATCGGATACCGGTCGTAATGGAAGATCGACGCGGCCAGCGCCGCATCAGCACACCCCGCGGTCAGCACCTCGACCAGGTGCGCGGGTACCCCGGCGCCGCCGGACGCGATCACCGGGACGCCAACGGCCGCCGCCACGCTGCGCGTCAGTTCCAGGTCGTACCCCCGGGTGGTCCCGTCCCGATCCACGCTCGTCAGCAATATCTCACCGGCGCCGAGCCGCACGGCCTCGATGGCCCAATCCACCGCGTCGAGCCCTGTGGGCCGGCGGCCGCCGTGGGTCATGACCTCGTAAGTACCGGCCCTGACGTCTCTGCGCCTGGCATCCATCGCCACGACCACGCACTGGCTGCCGAAGCGGCTGGCGGCCTCCGCGATCAGGGCCGGCCGAGCCACGGCCGCGGTGTTGAGGGCAACCTTGTCGGCTCCGGCCAGCAGCAGGTCTCTAATGTCGGTCACGCCGCGCACGCCACCGCCCACGGTAAGCGGTATGAAAACCTCGGCGGCGGTGCGCGCTACCGCGTCCAACAGGATTCCCCGGTCCTCGACCGAGGCCCTGATGTCCAGGTACACCAGCTCGTCGGCGCCGTCGCGGTCGTAGCGGACCGCCAGCGCAACCGGATCACCGGCGTCGCGGAGATCCACGAAGGCGCGGCCCTTCACCACGCGGCCTGCCTGCACGTCCAGGCACGGGATAACCCGCCTGGCCAGCATCACCCTGCGCCGACCGCGGCGACTACTGCCTCCGCCAGGGTGAACCGCCCGTCGTAGAAAGCCCGGCCCACGATGGCGCCTTCTGCGCCCGCGGCGGCCGTCGCGCGGAGGTGGTCGAGCGTCGAGATCCCTCCTGAGAGGACCACGGGCACTCGCGACGCTGCCATGACGGCCGACAGTCCGCTCATGTTGGGACCGGCCAGCATGCCGTCACTGGCCACGTCGGTATAGACGAACCTGCTCACACCCGCGGCCGCCAAGCGGCGGGCCGTCTCGACGACCGACGCCCCGGAGGCGTGCTGCCACCCCTCGGTGACAACCACACCGTCGCGCGCGTCCAGCGCCACCACGATCCGGTCGGTGAAGCGCGCCAGCGCCTCCGCGAGCAGCCCGCCGACTGGGGCTGCAGCAACGAGATCCGAGGCACCGAGGGCCGCGGTGCCGAGGACCGCACGGGCGGCACCGGCCTCAAACGCCAGATCGAGATCGGCCATCGTGCGCAGGCCGCCCCCGATCTGGACGGGGATCCCAACGCCGCCGCAGATTCGACCCACCAGGTCGAGGTGGCACGGCCGGCCCGTGAACGCGCCGTCGAGGTCCACGAGGTGCAGCCAGCGCGCGCCCTCGGCCTCCCAGCGCCGAGCCAGACCCACCGGGTCATCTGCCACCACGATCTGCCGCGCCGGGTCGCCCTGCTGCAGGCGAACCGCGCGGCCGGCCAGCAGATCAATCGCGGGATACACGGTCATCTCATCCCGCCCGCCGCGCTGTCAGGATGGCCAGCAGGTTGTGCAGGATCTGCGCGCCCAGCCGGCTGCTCTTTTCGGGATGAAACTGCAGTCCCCAAACGGCTCCACTGCGCACGATCGCGGGGAACCAAGCACCGTAGAATGCCTCCGCAACAACCACGCTTGCGTCGGCAGGCGCCGCCACGTACGAGTGCACGAAGTAGAAGTGAGCCAGCTCAGGCAGTCCAAGCAGGATCGGATCCTCGGCGCGCGGCCGCAGGGTGTTCCAGCCCATGTGGGGGACCTTCACGCCCGACGGCAAGCGACGCACCTCACCGGCGAGCAGGCCCAGCCCGGTCGCGCCGCTGCCCTCCTCACTGCGGTCGAAGAGGAGCTGCATTCCCAGGCAGATCCCGATCAGCGGTATGCCGCTACCGGCAGCCGCGCGCAGCGGTTCCACCAGACCGGCCGCGGACAACGCGGCCATCGCAGGCGGGAACGCGCCGACGCCAGGCACGACGATCGCCTGCGCGTCCCGCAGCCCTTCGGGTTCTGAAACCACGACCGGTGCTGCGCCGGTTGCCTCCAGCGCCCGATGGGCGCTCCGGAGGTTACCGGCCCCGTAGTCAATCAGCGCAACTCGCATCCCGTGCCAATGCCCCCTGATGGCTTACAGGATGCCCTTCGTGGAAGGAACGCCCTGGCCAACAACCGCCGCTGCCCGGCCGAGAACCACGCCAAGCGCCTTGAACACCGCCTCCGCGATGTGGTGCGTGTTCCGGCCGCGGACCAGATCCACGTGCAGCGTCACCGCGGCGTGGGCCGCGAACGCCCTCAACGCCTCCTCGACCAGATCCACGGAGAAACTCCCCACACGGCTGGCGGGAAACGCCACGTCGAACTGCACAAATGGCCGGCCGGAGATGTCGAGCGCCACCAGCACCAGGGCCTCGTCCATCGGCAGGTGGATCGAGGCGTACCGGGCGATCCCCTCGCCGGTTCCCAGCGCCTGTCGGAACGCCTGACCGAACACGATGGCCGAGTCCTCGACGGTGTGGTGAGGGTCCACCTCGAGATCTCCGGACGCTCGCAGGTCCAGGTCAAACCCCGCATGCCGGGCCATCGCGGCCAGCAGGTGATCAAAGAACGGCACGCCGGTCTCGAGCGCGGCCCGCCCGCTCCCGTCGAGCGTCAGTTCGGCGGTAACCCGGGTCTCGGCGGTCGCCCGCTCAACCACAGCCGTCCTGTTCATGGTCCCCCCTTCAGCACGTCGGCCAGCGCTCCCAGAAACCGGTCGTTGTCGGCGCGCGTCCCGATGGAGACGCGCAGGCACGCGGCCAAGCCCGGGGCCGCCGAGACGTCGCGCACCAGGATCCCGAGCCCGGCCAGTCCGCGGTGGACCTCCCCCGGCGGTCGCCCGGGCTCGAACAGCAGGAAGTTGGTCTCGCTTGGATAGACGCGGGCGCCCATCGCCAACAGGGCGCGACCGATTCGATCACGCTCGGCGACAATCGCCCGCACTCGCGACGCGGCTACGTCGCGGCGCGCGGCGAGGACTGGCACCGCCACCTGAGCAAAGACGTTGACGTTGTACGGCGGCAGCACTTTGAGTAGCTCCGCGACCAGCGGCGCCTGAGCCGTGATCCACCCCACGCGCAGCCCGGCCCCGGCCAACGCCTTGCTGAAGGTCCGCACTACCAACAGGTGTGGGTGGGCATGCACGGACTCAAGCCAGGAGGTCTTCGCGAACTCCCAGTACGCCTCGTCAAGCACGACCGCGCAGGGCGCGTCGTCCATCACCGCGGCGACCGCGTCCGGGGCCAGCGCGTTGCCGGTTGGGTTGTTGGGCGAGGCCAGGTAGATCGCCCCGGCGCGGTGGGCACGCGCGGCCCGCAGCACGGCGCCGGCGTCGAGCTCGAACCCCGGTCCCAGTGGCACCTGGGCCACGCGCGCGCCGGAGGCAACCGCCAGGATCGCGGCCATCGAGTAGGTCGGTGACGTCATCACCACCGTGCCACCCGCGGCGAACGCGGCGAATGCTGCCCCCAACGCCTCGTTGGATCCTGCGGTGGCCGCGACCATCTCCGGCGGTGTGCCCTGCATCCGGCCCAGGGCGGCGCAGACCGCATCGGCCCTCGCAGCCGGATACCGGTGCCAGGGAAGGGTCGCCAGGCGGTTGGCGATCTCGCGCTTGAGGTCCTCGGGCCAGTCATCGGGCGCCTCGTTCTGGTGCAGGCGCACCGGCTTCCCGGCAGGGACCGCTTGGGTGACCAGGCCGTAGGCGTGCAAGTTCCGGATCTCGGGACGCACGCAGGCCACGCCCCGGTCGGGCATCTTGGACGGAGCGCCGGTGGTCGTCATGCGAGGTGCGGCTCCCGGTGCGTGATCGCCTGCACATGAGCGGGAAACCCCTCGTACCAGCCCAGGCGCGATGCAACCGGCGCGACCGCGCGCAGGCCGTCGAGCGTCAGGCCGGCGATCGCGGTGGCCTTCAGGAACGACAGCACCGTTATCCCTGAAGCCGCCAGGGCCGCGCCCCCGGTCGGCAGGGCGGCCGGGGTGCCGATGGCGTAGTTGGCCGCGGCAAACGGCGTGCACTGCCCAAGCAAAATCTCTCCGGCATGGCGCACGCGTCCGGCGACGGCGAGCGGATCGGCAACGGCGAGCTGCAGGTGCTCCGGAGCATAGGAGTTGATCCAGGCGAGCGCCTCGTCGAGGTCTGCGGCCAGGAACAGCCCGCCAAGATCGGTAAGCGCTGTCAGAGCGTAAGAGCGTCGGGGCTCGGGCAGCCGGTCCAGGTACTGAGGCAGTAGGCCGGCAACCGCGTTGGCCAGGCCGGCGTCCGTGGCTACCAGCATGACCGCGGAGTCCGCGCCGTGTTCCGCCTCGGTGAGCAGGTCCACCACCACCGAGGCAGGATCGGCAGTGGCATCCGCTAGTACGATCGCCTCGCTGGGTCCGAGCGCGACCAGCGGCGTCGCCCCAAAGACGGCAGAGGCCTGCTGCACCGCGGCGATCACCGGGCTACCCGGCCCGCCCACCAGTTGGGTCCGGGGGATCGTCCCGGTCCCCACGGCCAGCGCCGCGACCCCGGCGGCACCGTTGCAACGAAAGATCTGCCGGATCCCAAGAAGATCGGCCGCTGCCAACACGGCCGGATCGACGCTCCCATCCGGCCGGGGAGGTAGCACAACGGCGATCCGCTCGACGCCGGCCACAACCGCTGGTGTCCCCATGGCAATCATCATAGACGGGAAGCTGCCCTTTCCCGACGGAACGTAGAGCCCGGCGGAGTGGCACGGCCGGTACTGGATGCCGGTCGTAATCCCATCCTCGAGCTGCACGGTCGTCATCTCAGGCGGCAGAAGCCACTCGTTGAAGCGCCGCACGCGGCCGATCGCGACCTCCAGCGCCTCCAGGAGGGTACCGCTCACCGCGTCGCGGGCGGCTTCGATCTCCGCGCTGCCAACGACAAACCCAGCGGGCGCCAGGTCCACGCCGTCCCAGCGAGCCGTGTACAGGGCAACGGCATCGTCGCCGCCGGCAACCACGTCCTCGAGAACGCGGCAGGCATAGGCGCGCATCTCCGCGCCGAAGACCGCAGCCGCAGAGCGGCGCAGGCGCCGCCGGCGCTCGTCCGGCGGCAGGCTGCGCAGGTGTGTCACGGTCGGGCGGAATGGGCTAGACACGAACAGACGGCTCCCCCTCTGCCAGGTGGGCCCGCACGCGCTCGACCAGATCCGCAACCCGTGGCGAGCGGCTGAGGCTGCTGCGGTTCACGACCAGGCGGGCGGTAGACCGCGCGATCTCCGCGACCTCCACGAGATGGTTGTCCCGCAGCGTTCGCCCGGTCACGACCAGGTCCACGACTCCGTCGGCCAGTCCCACAAGCGGCGCCAGCTCGACCGTACCGGAAACGACGACGACCTCCACCGGCCGGCCCGCGGCCTCGAAGTAGCGCGCGGTGAGGCGCGGGTACTGCGTGGCGATGCGCACCACGCGTCCCGGTTGCCACAGGCCCGCGGCGCGCGCCGCCGGCAGCGCCACCACCGCCCGGCAGCCACCGAATCCCAGGTCGAGAAGTTCGTAGACATCACGAGCCTGCTCCAGGATCATGTCGCGGCCAACGATGCCCGCGTCCGCGGCGCCCTGCTCCACATAGGTCAACACATCGGCCGGCTTAACCGAAAGGATCCGCGCGCCGCCAGAGGTCTCCACCAGCAACCGCCGGTCCGCCGCGAGCCCATCTGGCAGCAGACCGACCGTCCGAAGCAGCCGCTCCGCCCCGTCCCGAAGCCGGCCGGTCGGTACGGCGAGGGCGAGGGCCTTCACGGCCGTGCCGCCATGACCGCGCGGACGGCCTCGACAACCGTCTCACCCGTGGCCTCCTCCTCGCGGCTCCCGCAGAGCACGCGTAGGCCCCTACCGGCCACAACAGCGATGCAGAGCGCCTCTTCCGCAGCAGGAGCGTTTCCTACCGGGTCCACGACGGTCGGCATGCCCGCTTCACGAAGCCGGGCCGCCACCGCAACGGCCTTCGAGTAACAGTCCCCCGCGTAGGCGACGACGATGGGAGCGGCGCAGCCGTCGGCCTCCGCCGCGACCTCGAGGATCCGCTCGACGCCCAGGGCGAACCCCGTCGCCGGGGCGGGATGCCCAAAGCCGGCCAGCAGGTCATCGTATCGCCCGCCCCCGAGGAGCGGCAGGCCGGAGTGAGGACCATGGGCCTCAAACACTACGCCGCTGTAGTAGTCGAAGTCCCGGATCAGACCCAGGTCCACCTCTACCTGGACCTCCGGCGCGTGGACCTCCACCGCCTCGAGTATCCTACCGAGCGCCTCCAGCGCCGCACGACCCTCTCCGTTCGTGACCAGCCCCGCCGCCCGCCCCAACGCGCCCGCGCCGCGCAGCGTCGGCAGCACGCGCAGCAGCTCGCGGGCCTGGCCTGGCAACGCCGTCGCGTCCAGGTCCGCGAAGGCCTTGCGGTAGAGCAGGTCGCGCGTGACATCAACCGCCGCTTCGGGCAAGGTGCTCATCACCCCGCGGAGGAATCCCGTGTGCCCCACGCCAATGACCGCGCCCGCAACGCCAGCAACCTTCAACGCCTCGGCGGCGAGGGCGATTACCTCGGCGTCGGCGCGCGGCCCGGCGGCGCCGATCAATTCCACCCCGGCCTGGATGAACTCCCTCTGGCGGCCTGACCCGCGCTCCTGCCCGCGAAACACCGGCGCCACATAGGACAGCCGCACCGGGACCCGGCCTGCCGGGAGCAGCCGGGTGGCCGCGAGCCGCGCCAGCGGCACGGTCATCTCCAGCCGCATCGCCAGCACCTCACCCCCGTTGTCCACCAGCTTGAGCAGCCGGTCTCCGATCCCTGGCCCGGCCCCCCGCAGGAAAGTCTCGTAGAACTCGAGCGTCGGAGTGGCGACCTCGACATAGCCCCACCGCGCGAAGAGGGCGAGCAACCGCCCTTCCAGCCGCCGGCGGTTGGCGACCTCCGCGGCGGACTGATCGCGCATGCCAGCAGGCAAAGCGCGCCACCGCGGCCGCTCCCGTAAGCGGATCCTCACTGACTTTACTCCTTTATCGCGATAAAGCGATGAAGTTCAAAACGGAGTTACCCTAGCATGCCCTGCGGGGTGATGTCAAGCGCGACCGGTCCGGCCGAGACGCTCGAGGACAATACGGTAGCCGTCGGCGCCGTATTCGAGGAAACGGCGCACCCGGCTGATCGTCGCGCTGCTGGCGCCGGTGCGCCGGACGATCTCGTCGTAGGTATGCCCGGCCGCCAGGAGGCGGGCCACCTCCAAGCGGGACGCCATCGCCCTGATCTCTGACACGGTGCAGAGGTCCTCGAGGAAGCGGTAGCCCTCCTCCGACGTGCGCAGCGTGAGCACGGCGCGGCAGAGCTGGTCGGCCAGCGTATCGCGCAGCCGGGGATGCACGGTAGGTGCACGGCGGCGGCCCATGGCGCCTCCTCGCAAGGAGATGGACGATCGCCCTTTGGTTCGTCTGCCCGAGGCGGTTCCCTGCCGTGGGCTGGCTGGGGGAGGAGGATTCGAACCCCCGCTAACGGGTCCAGAGCCCGTCGTCCTACCGCTAGACGATCCCCCAGCACGCGGATGCCGCGGGCGGACCGCGGCGCTTCACTCCCCTGATTATAGTGAAGGGCTCGAAACAGGGTCAAGCATGGTGTATCCTGGGGCGCAGGAATCACCGCAGGAGTTGCCATGAGCAGCCAATCTGGCACGCCTGCCAGAGAGCGGCGCGTCAGCCCCAACTTCATCACGGAGATCATTGACGGTGATCTCGGGCAGGGACGCGTCGCAGAGGTCATCACCCGGTTCCCGCCCGAGCCCAACGGCTATCTCCACATCGGGCACGCGAAGTCGATCTGCCTCAACTTCGGGCTCGCGCTGGACTACGGCGGCGAGTGCAACCTGCGCTTCGACGACACCAACCCCGAGACCGAGGACATCGAGTACGTCGAGGCGATCAAGCGCGATGTGCAGTGGATGGGCTTCCGGTGGACGAGGGAGCTCTACGCCTCGGACTACTTCGAGCGCCTCCACGAGATGGCGGTGCAGCTCATCCGGGATGGCGCGGCCTACGTGGACAGCCTGAGCGACGAGGAGATCGGCGCATACCGGGGCACCGTGAACGAGCCCGGCAGGCCGAGCCCCTACCGCGATCGAAGCGTGGCGGAGAACCTGCTTCTCTTCGAGCGCATGCGCCAAGGTGAGTTTCCAGATGGGGCGCACGTGCTGAGGGCCAAGATCGACCTTTCTAGCCCGAACATGAAGATGCGCGATCCCGTACTCTACCGCATCGTCCACGCCGCGCACTACCGCAGGGGGCGGACGTGGTGCATATACCCCCTCTATGACTTCGCGCACCCGCTCTCAGACGCCCTGGAGGGCATCTCGCACAGCATCTGCACGCTCGAGTTCGAGAACAACCGCGCGATCTACGACTGGCTCCTGGAGAACCTCCGGGGCAAGTGTGGCCTGCCCGAGCTGCACCGCCCGCACCAGTACGAGTTCGCCCGGCTCAACCTGGACTACACTGTGCTCTCGAAGCGTAAGCTGATACGGCTGGTGGAAGCAGGGCACGTGAAGGGGTGGGACGACCCGCGCATGCCCACGATCTCGGGGCTGCGGCGGCGGGGGGTCACCGCATCCGCGATCCGGGAGTTCGCCAACCGAATCGGCGTGGCCAAGGCGAACAGCCGCGTGGACGTCGCGATCTTCGAGTCGGCCGTGCGCGACGACCTCAACTACGAGGCGCCGCGTGTGCTCGCGGTCTCGAGACCCCTCAAGGTCACGATCACCAACTTCCCGGCAGGGGAGGTCCGATACCTCGATGCTCCCTACTGGCCGCACGACGTCCCAAGAGAGGGATCGAGGAAGGTGCCGTTCTCGAGAGACCTCTACATCGAGCGCGACGACTTCATGGAAGATCCGCCCAAGGGGTTCCACCGGCTGGTCCCAGGCGGCGTGGTGCGCCTGCGGCATGCCTATGTGCTACGGTGCGAGGAGGTACTGCGCGACGCCTCCGGCGGGATTGCCGAGCTTCGGTGCACATACGACCCTGACACATTGGGCAGGCAACCCGGGGGCAGCCGGGTTCGCGGCACCATTCACTGGGTGTCGGTACCGCACGCGGTGAGGATCGAGGTGCGCCTGTACGATCGGCTGTTCCGCGTGCCTGACCCCGAGGCGGCCGGGGGCGAGTTTGCGGAGCATCTGAACCCCGAATCGCTGACCGTTGCCCACGGCTACATCGAGCCCAGCGTCCTGACAGACCCCGCAGACACGCGGTATCAGTTCGAGCGTCTGGGCTACTTCTGGCAGGACCCGGTCGACTCCGGACCCGGGCACATGGTCTTCAACCGCATCGTGGCGCTGCGCGACTCCTGGGCGAAGGCAAGGGAGAGGCTCGGGGCAGGACAAGGGCGCTCGGGCTAGCCCTCAAGACCCAGGCGGCGCCGGCACGCCTGGATGAACCCCATCCACACGTCATCGAGATCCCAGAACCGCCTGGCGTGCGCGTCGGCCTGCTGCGCGGTCCAGCCGAGGCGGGCCTGCCCGTACAATGCAACGAAGCTCGATACTCGGTAGTTGGCAGCGCAGTGGACGAACGTCCTCCTGGCGCGGCAGCGGTCCATCAGGACCAGGAACTGCAGGAACTCCTCAACCGCGGGGGCATCGAATTTGACGGGGATCGCATGGTACTCCAGCCCGAGCGCCTGGACCAGGCCGGCCTCGTCCGGAAGGCAGTACCTGGGATCGAGGAGGCCAAGGTTCACCACCACCTCGTAGCCGGATGCGGCCACCTCGCGCAGCTGATCCTCGGTCGGCTGGCCTGCGGTGCCCAGCCGGTTGTCAACCTGAACGAAGTTCTTGATCTGCTCGATCGCCATCTTCCGCCCGATGCTCCCGGCTACTCGTACACCTTCTCCTCGGTTCGGTCCGCCTCCACCGCGTCGGCCTCGACATCCCTCTGGGCGGCGGGAAGTCCCAGCTCCCTGAAATACTCGTGCTGGATGACCAGGTTCATGATCTCGTTTGTACCGGTCCATATCATCGCCAGGCGCGTGTCGCGCAGCTTCTGTTCAGACCCCTGCGCGTCCGTCTCCCGCCGCCAGCGCTGCGGCGCGACGCAGCCGTTCCAGCACACGCTCTGCTCCCAGGACTTCCATGAGCTCGAAGAGGCCTGGGCCCGCGGTCTTCCCTGTGAGAGCCACACGCGCGGGATGCACGAGGGCTCGGGCTTCCACACCCGCATCCGCGCAGACCCTGCGGAGCACCGCCTCGATCGCCCCGCGGTCAAACGCTTCCAGACCTTCCAACCCCGCTGCCAGCGCCTCAAGGAGCGTGGCCGAAGCGGGTTGCAGGTGCCGTGACGCGGCCTCGGGATCGTATACGGGGTCGCGGAAGAAGAAGTCGCCGTAGACCATGACGTCGCCGCCGGTCTTCAGGCGGTCCCCCACCACCTCGATCACCCGCTCCAGGTATCGCCGCTGCGCCGGTGTCATCTCCCCCGCAAGCAGCCCTTCCCGCTCCAAAATGCGGGCGCACATCCCCACGACGCGCCCTCGGTCGCTCTCGAGGAGCCCCCGCATGTACACCCCGTTCAGCCAGGTGAGCTTGTCGAGATCGAAGATCGGCGACGCGCGGCCGACATCCTCAAGGCGGAATCCCCCAATCAGCTCTTCCAGTGCGTACACCTCGCGCTCGGCCCCGGGATGCCAGGCCATGAGCGCGAAGAAGTTAAGGATCGCCTCGGGCAGGAAGCCCTGGCCACGGTACTCGCGTACGGCGGTGTCGCCGTGGCGCTTGCTGAGCTTCTTGCGGTCCGCGCCCAGGATAGTGGGCAGATGGGCCACGGCGGGCGGCGTCCAGCCGAGCGCCCGATACATGACGAGCTGTTTGGGCGTGTTCGAGAGATGCTCGCTACCTCTGATCACGTGCGTGATCTGCATCAGGTGATCGTCCACCACGTTGGCGAAGTTGTACAACGGCGTGCCGTCCGATCGGACGATGATGTAGTCGTCCAGGTGCTCCGGCTCAAAGACCACTCGGCCGCGCACCAGGTCGTCCACAACGATGGGGTCGTGACCTCCGGTCACACGCAGTCGGAGCGAGGGGCGCACCCCGGCGGCCTCCAGGACCGCGCGGTCCGCGCTGCTGCGATCGCGGCAGCGGCCCGAGTAGCGGTGCGACCGCCCGGATGCGGCCGCCTGCTGACGCTCGGCCTCAAGCTCATCGGTGGAGCAGTAGCATGGGTAGGCCGCTCCGCGGTCGAGCAGCTCCTGCGCGTAGCGCGCGTAGATGCCGCCGCGCTCGGTCTGCCGGTAGGGACCGAAAGGCCCGCCCATATCAGGCCCCTCGTCCCACTTGATTCCCAACCAGTCGAAGTCCTCGAAGATCGAGTTCTCGTACTCCTGGGTAGAGCGCGTACGGTCGGTATCCTCCACCCTCAGGATGAACTGCCCGCCGCAGTGGCGGGCGTGCAGCCAGTTGAAGAAGGCCATCCAGGCCCCGCCCATGTGCAGGTACCCGGTGGGCGATGGCGCGTAGCGCGTGCGGACCTGGGGCATGCCGGAATCAGACGAACAGCAAACTGACGGACTGGTTCAGGTGGATGCGGCGGATCGCCTCCGCCAGCAGAGGCGCCGCCGAGAGCAGGGTGACCTTTGCGGGCGGCCCACCTGCGGGGAACGGGATCGTGTTCGTGACGATCACCTCGCGGATCTCGGGGCGGGACAGGCGATCAAACGCAGGACCCGCGAATACCGGGTGCGTCGCGCAGACGTAGATCTCGGGCACGCAGCCCTGCGCGAGCAGCACGTCCATGGCCCGGTCCACGGTCCCGGCGGTATCAATGATGTCCTCTATGAGTATTGGCGTCCGCCCCTGGACTTCACCCACAACCTGTATCGGCTCCTTGGCATCGGTACCCACGCGCCGTTGAAAGATCACAGCCAGGGGCATGTCCAGCCGGTCTGCGAGTTGCTTGCTGCGGCGCACCGCGCCGTCGTCCGGCGCCACCACCACGCCGTTGGTCAGGCCCTTGCGAGCCAGGTAGTCCGAGAACAGGGGAAGCGCACGCAGATGGTCCACCGGAATGGTGAAGAAGCCCTCGATCTGCCCTGCATGCAGGTCTACCGTCAGGACGCGGTTCACGCCGGCCGTCGTAAGCAGATCCGCCACGAGCCGCCCGGTAATCGGCTCACGCGGTGCGTCCTTCTTGTCCTTCCGGCCGTAGCCGTAGTAGGGAATCACGGCCGTGATGCGCCCGGCCGAGGCGCGTCGGAGCGCGTCCACCATGATCAGGAGCTCCATCAGGTGCTCGTTGACCGGGTGGCAGGTGGATTGAACCACGAATGCGTCCTCGCCGCGCGCGTTCTCCTCGAAGCGGCAGTAGACCTCTCCGTCGGCGAAGCGCGCCAACGTCACCTGACCCTGGGGGATAGCCAGGTAGTCGGCGATCTCCCGGGCCAGGGTGGGTACCGAGCTGCCGCAGAAGAGCTTTAGCTTCCCGTAGTCGGTAGCATCCACTGGTGCTGGCTACCGCGGCACAATGAGGAACTTGATCGCGGTCCGCTCCTCCCCGTCTATCTCGACCTTGACAAATGCCGGGATGGCCACGAGGTCTATCCCGTTAGGCGCTACGTATCCCCGGGAGATCGCGATCGCCTTGACCGCCTGGTTCACAGCGCCGGCGCCTATGGCCTGTATCTCGACCGAGCCCTTCTCCCGCACAACTGCGGCCACTGCCCCTGCCACTGCCTTCGGCTTGGAGTCCGCGGAGACCTTGAGCACCTCCGTCATGGTGGCGGCGCCTCCTCGAATGCGGCGATGACAAGCGTGTGTCGTAGTCGGTATCCGGAGGGCTATTCCGTTCGCAGGAGCGGAACTCCTGCCGGAACCGGATCACGCTGAAGGCGCCAGCAACCTCACAACACCGGCGATTCCGGATGCGGCCGCTTCCTTGAGGGCAGGAACGGCCGACCGCAGCCGGGCGCGCGCAACTGCGCGGGACTGCCAGGCATCGGCAAGCGCTCCTTCGAGTATCTCCTCGGAGGCACCCGGGGGCAGGGGGTCGGGCAGGCCCGTCCCTGACGCGAACGCGGCCACCTTGGGATCGTAGCCAAGGGCCACCGATGGCACGGCCTGGATCGTCGCGAATATAAGGGCGTGCAGGCGAACGCCCAACACCAGGTCCATCGCACCCACCAGCCCCAGCAGGTCCTGGGGGGTCGCGGCCTGCACGACGCGGCCGCCGGTGGCCGCGGCGACGGCCTGGCCTATTTCCAGATCGCGAACCCGGTCAAACGGGAATACCGCAACGTGCGCGCCGTGAGCCGCTGCGAAGTGCCGTACAGCCCTGCTCATGGCCGAGACCTCAGTCAGGCCCTTCCACGGGCGCACCGCAACTCCCAGGCGCGGGGCAGAGGCGCCCAGCCCGACTCGGGCGAGCAGCTCCTCCGCACGCTCGGGCGTGGACGGGATCAACAGCGCGGCCAGGTCTGCTCCGACCTCTATCGGGCGGACCACTCCCATCGCCCGGAGTGCGCGGGCAGATGCCGCGTCACGCACGTTGATCGCCTGCGCGCGGTTGAACGCCGCCGCAGCCAGCCGCCCCACCCACCGCCTGCGGACCGGCCCGACCCCCTGCCCGACCACCGCGAACGGCACTCGACGCGCGGACGCCGCCAGCATGGTGCCGATGTAATACAGGGCGCTACGCGCGCTGGTCACGTCCTGAACCAGGGATCCGCCTCCGCTGATCAGCAGGCGCGCACCGGCAAGCGCCTGCCACACTGCCCCCGGGGAGCGCGGATGGGCCTCCACCCCGTGCAGCGCCGCCGTCTCCGCCGGATCGGCGGAGAGCACCACCAGCCGCGGGTCTGCCCCAGATACGCGCAGCCCGGCGATCAGCCCGGCGAGGACGGCCTCGTCGCCCAGGTTCCCGAAGCCGTAGTACCCGCTTACTAGGACCGGACCGGTCGCCGCGACAGCCAGAGGAGCACCATGACCGCGGGGACTGCGAGGGCCGCGCCCAGGAGGAGCGCGTTCCCGGTCCGCCACGCAGTGTAGACCAGAGGGGTGTGCAGGTGGGAGAACGAGTTGATCGCACCAGCGGTGCCGATTGTGCCCGCGAGCGCGAACGCCAGCGCGACACGTCGCCATCCCAGCGAGGCCGCGACACCGGCAACTACCAGCGCCGGGTAACCGATCAGGAACTCCTTTGTGCGCGGGCGGGCCACGAGCAGGTTCTCCAGCACCGTGCGCAGGTTCTGCTCGGCTCCTGCAAGGGGCAGACCTATGTTGCCTGTCCGCGCCAGCAGCATGACACCTCCCATGGCGGCCAGTAGCACGACCAGCGCCGCGCCTAGCCGGAGCGGTTGAGCCATCCAGTCGTCCATCTCTTGAAGGGTTGTGCGCCAGTCGCCCTCCCGCGGCCGATCGAACGCCAGCATCAGGGCCACCAGCACGACCGGCACCACGTGCGCTGCCTTCACCCCCAGGAAGGTAGAGAAGGCCAGCATGAACTCCCACTTGCTGAGCAGCGCGGCCACGAAGACGCCGGTTACGGCCGCCACAGCGGCAGCGCGAACGAGAGTAAGCCATCCCTCGGCAACGGCATCGGCGCCCGACTTCCCGGAGCGGGGCAGTGCCCACACGGTCGCGCCGGCAGCACCTGTCATTGCGGTAGCCAGCGCCAGCACCTGCCTCCACAACGCGTCAAACCTGGTCAGCCCGGCCAGTACGCTCAGCAGCACGGCTGCGCTCAGAACAAAACCGTAGGCGCCACCAGGAACACGGATGCCGAGCACACGCGCCAGGTCGTCGGAGACCAGCAGGCCCAGAGCAGCAGCCCCAAGCGCCGCCACCCAGATCAGCGGAGCCGGCACCTCCAGGGGCGGAAGCGGCCGCGCCCGGCTGGGGGTCAGGCCCAGCGCTCGCAACTCCCGGGCGACCGTCTCGACCATATCCAGATTGATCTCCAGCGCGGGCACCCCAGCGGGCGTCGAGAGCAGCGGCCGGATGTACAGCAGCCGGATGTTGCGCTCCGCCGCCGCGCGCACGAACTTGTCTACCGCCTCACCAGGCCGCAGCACCAGCAGCTCTTCCGGGGTGATGCTGAAGACGCGGATCACCGACGGCCGCATCAGGGCGGTGAGGCGGTCCTCGCCCTTCTGCTTCCGGCGCGCCGTGAACACCTCGATCCGGCCGTAGCGGACTCCGGCCTGCTGGTAGGCGGCCGCGGCTTCGGTAAGCAGCCCTTCGTAACCCTGGACTTCGGTGAGCGCGAAGATCAGTATCGGCGAGGCCGTCGTTGCCGCGTAGCTCTCGACCATCGCGCCCAGGCTCTCGGGAGTCAGCCCGCGGAAGTTGCGCGGGCGCAGCACAACCTCCAAACCTGCCGCCCGGTGTGCAGCGGCGTCCGAAGGCCGGAATCCCAGACCCAGCTCCTCGAGGTCCGGCACCGTGCCCAGGACCTCTACCGCGCCTCCGAGCGCCCGCACCCTGTCCGGGCCCAGCAGCGCGGTGAGGCGCTCGGAGACAAACGCCAGCGCGTCCGGCGACCCCGAAACGTAGACCGCGTCCGCACGCAGCGCGCCCCTGGCCTGCAGGCCGGCGAAGGGCTCACGCAATGCGGCCAGCCGTCCTGTGGACGTGAGCGAGCCGCCGCCGGCGTAGCTGACCGCGCCCTCCTCGGCGAGACGCTTGAGCGTGTTGTCGCCAAGCGCCACCGAGACCGCGCCGCGCCGCCCGAGGTCGGCCATCACCGAGGAAACCGGGCGTCCCTCGCGCCGGATCAACGCCACCCAATCGTCGCCGTCCAGCACGATCTCGACCGCGCGGTACCGGGATTCAAGGCGGTGGCGCGCGGCCAGCACGGCCGCGGAGGCCACCAGACCGAGCACGACCATCCAGACCAGAATGCGCCGCGTCACCGCAGGACCCCCACCACTTGCGCGGATACGACAATCCGGCCCGGCTCCGAGACCACCCGCTCAATCCGAACGGGCACGGGCAGGCCGTTCAGCGACAGGATGGGTTGCGAAGCCAGGATCAGCACGGCGTTGGCGAGCATCGGAGGCAGTTCCTCTCCCTTGACTACCAGGGACGTCACGCGGAAGTGGAGCTCGGTCCCGGAGACCGCGTAGAACTGTCCGCGGATCCTCGCGGGTCCTCCGAACGGACCGGCGTGCACCATCCCGGTCGCGGTGACCCCATCGGCGTCAATCGTAACCGCAGGGTCGGCAATACCGTGGGCTGCCAGCAGGCGCTCCAGATCCGGCGGGCCAATCTCGAGTTCTGCGCTGCCGGATTCAACGCTGCGGACCGCCGCTCCGCCCTGGCCCGGCCCTGCCATCTCGACGCCCGCCAATCTGGCGCGGAACCGGCGGGCAGAGGCCTTGCCCAGGGGCAGGTCTCGCACTTCAATCTCGAGGCGGTCTACGTGCCCACGCGCGAGCGACAACGCCGTTGTGCGTGCCTTCACCTTCAGTTGGCCCGGGCTGGATATCTGAGCGCGGATCGAGGCGGCCAGTTGGTGCTGAACTAGGGACGACGGCACCCACCACCAGAGCGCCGCAAGCGCGGCGATCCCGACCAGCAACCACACGGCCCGGCGCATCAGACCGACTGTAGGCGCAGCGCGGCTTCAATGAACTGGTCGAGCGCGCCGTCCAGCACAGCGGCGGAGTTGCCGGTCTCAACTCCGGTCCGGTGGTCCTTGACCATCTGATAGGGATGCAGGACATACGATCGGATCTGGTTCCCCCAGGCCGCCTCTCGGTACTCCCCGCGGAGTTCGGCCAGGCGTTCGCGCTGCTGCGCCTCGGCCACCTGCACCAGACGGGCCTTCAGGACGCGCAGCGCGGTCAGCTTGTTGGCGTGCTGGGACCGCTCGTTCTGGCACTGCACCACGATCCCGGTAGGCACGTGGATCACGCGGACCGCTGTCTCCACTTTGTTGACGTTCTGTCCGCCGGCGCCGCCAGCCCGGTATGTCTCGACGCGCACGTCTTCCTCGCGCATCTCGACGTCCACGTCCTCCACCTCTGGAATGACGTCCGCCAGCGCGAACGAGGTGTGCCGCCGGTGGGCGGCATCGAAGGGCGAAAGCCGTACCAGACGGTGGACTCCCCGTTCCGTCCGGAGGTGGCCGTAGGCGTAGGGACCGCTGATGATCACGGTCACGCTCTTTAGGCCGGCCTCCTCGCCAGGGGACAGATCCACGATCTCCGCGGTGTAGCCGCGTCCATCGGCCCACCGAATGTACATGCGCAGCAACATCGAGGCCCAGTCCTGGGACTCCGTACCTCCGGCACCCGCATGGATCGAGAGGATGGCATTGGAGGCGTCGTGAGGGCCCGAGAGCAGCGCTGCGGTTTCGATGCGGGACAGGGCGTCTGTCAGCGCGCGCGCTTCGGCCTCGATTTCGGACGGGTCGAGGTCCTGAGGGGACTCGGCTGCGAGTTCCAGGAACGCTTGAAGGTCGTCGAGCTGCCGCTGCAGGGCCCCCACCGTTTCCACGGTGGTGCGGATCTGGCTGAGCTCCACTCCCACGGCCCGGGCCCGCTCCGGGTCGGCCCAGAGCGTGGGCTGCTGCATGGCTACTTCAAGTTCGGCGATGCGGGTCTGTTTGGCCGGCAGGTCAAAGATGCCCCCGGAGGTCCTGGAGGCGGCGGCGGCTCTCATTGAGCCGGACGTGCAGGTCATCGAGCTGGATCATGGCCAATGCATTATATCAGAACGCCCGGACGGGCTCTACCGCAACCCCGAGAGCGCAAGAATCGCGGCGTCACCCAGGCCGCGCGCCGGACCCAGGCCCACAGCGTCCCCTGTGCGAGCGCGCAGCAGGCCGAATCCGGCGCTTGTGATGAGGTGCCAGAACAGGATCTCCTGCGGAACCCGGCCCAGGCCCAGGTACAGACCGACTCCCATGGAGGTTGACACCGCCACTGCAAGCACCCATCCGCCCAACGCCTGGGCCGCGGCGAATACCGCGCCGCGGAGCCAGGCCTCGACCGCGATCCCGCCCAGCGCATACCCCAAGACGGCGACAAACCACCCGCCCGCGGGAACCCCGGCCGGCATCTGAAACCCGTACTGCGCGTAGGCCGCCCGTATCGCCCAGACGAGAAGGCCCGTGGCCCCCAGCGAGACGGCTGCCGAGACCCAGACCCCCCGGCGATTCAGGAGGTGGCCCCGCCCCACCAGCATGGAGGCCAGTAGCACACCCAGGGCCACCAGAGGACCTGGCCCATCACCACCGGGAGTGAGCAGGCGTCCCAGGACCCAGGGCACCGCAGGGATGGCCAGGGCCGCAGCCAGTCTCCAGGCAGCGGCCGGCCTCCGGCGCAGGGCCGCGATCCCAGCCGGCGCCGCGGCCAGCACCCACACCGCGGCGGCCAGTGGTGCTATCAGCCACCCCCATGACACGTACGGCGTCGCTAGGCCACCAACAGGAAGCGATGCCACCAGCACTCCTGCGGTATCGAGAGGCAGCGAGCGCAGAACGGTGCCGTCCGGACCGATCAGCATCGAGGATCCAGTATTCGCGGCGCGCGCCACGCTGCGGCCGGTCTCCATGGCCCGGACTACCGCGTGGGCAGCGTGCTGAGCAGGTCCTGCGGACGGTCCGAACCACCCGTCGTTGGTGAGCACGGTGATCACGCCTGCGCCGCCGCTGGCCAGAGATCTAACCATGAAGGGAAACGCCGACTCGTAGCAGATCACCAAGCCGATCGTCCCCTTCGTTGTCCGCACCGGCTGCGCATCAACGCCCGGGACCACGCCGGCCTCGCCAAAGGG
The DNA here is from genome assembly GCA_016869025.1 of Armatimonadota bacterium. Lineage (NCBI taxonomy): Bacteria > Bacillati > Armatimonadota > Armatimonadota bacterium. Next base: position 203,905 of record VGFA01000003.1, read on the forward strand.
AACGAGCCGCTGCTTGGCATAAGTGCCCAGCGGCTCTCCCTCGTGATCCAACACAACCGCTCCATTGCGCGGGCCCCCGAGGGACGCGCCTGCCACCACCAGAGCCCCTGCTGCGCCGTGTGCTATGGCCGCCCTCAACTCGGGGGCCTCACCGAGATCGGCGGGCACCGCGGTCTCGGGGTAGACGATGATCTCCGCACCAGCAGACCTCGCCTCGCCTGTCTGGCGCAGCAGCCCGGCGGTGATCTGCGCGACATCCGACGGAATGCCCCTCCGCAATGGAGACACATTGGGCTGCACCACCGCGACAATACGGTGCTCAGCGCGCCGTGCTCCCTCCCGAACGGCTCCAGCCGAGACCGCGCCAGACGCGAGCGCGGCCGCAACCACGAGCGAAGCAGCAGCCATTGCCGCGCCCGATACGCGGTCGATGCGACGCTCCGATAGCGCAACCGCCACGGTGGCGTTCACCAGGGCGATCAGCCCTGAGATCCCGTAGACCCCAGCAACCGAAGCCAGCCCGAGCACAGCCGGCGTCCGGTACTGGGTCAGGCCGAGCAGACCCCACGGAAAGCCAAGCGGCCCGACCGAGCGAGCCACCTCTACCGCCACCCAGGCGAGAGGAGCCGCCCAGAGCAGCGCAACAGGCCTTCCGCGGACGAGCAGAGACGTGCCGGCTGCGAAGCCACCCAGGTACAAGGCAAGGACCGCCGTGAGCAGCGTCCAGGCCGGCAGTCCGAAGATCCTGATCCACTCCAGCAGAAGGCCGAAACCGAGCAGCCCGGCCAGGAGGCCGTATCTGAAGGACTGCGCCGGAGAAAGATCGCGGATGGCCAACAGAAGCGGCACCAGCGCTACCCAGGCCAGCCATGCGAGGTCGGGGCCAGGGAAGGCCAGGGCAAACAGCAGCCCGCTGGCAAGGGCGCCGGCGATCCTGAGGCGCCTGCGGGGTTCCCTCACGCCTCCCGGCCGTGACACTTCTTGAACTTCTTCCCGCTCCCGCACCAGCAGGGATCGTTCCGTCCGACCTTGCGCTGGCCGGCGCCGCCAGCACCGGACCTGGCGCCGTGGACGGCCGGCTCACGCGCCGGCGCCAACGGGCGCGCGACCGCGCGCTCCTCGGGGACCACCTCCACACGGAAGAGCATCCGAACGGCTTCCTCCTGGATGGCCTGGAGCGTGGCCTGAAACAGATCATAGCCCTCCCGCTGGTATTCGATCAGGGGACTCGCCTGCGCGTAGGCGCGCAGGCCTATGCCCTCGCGCAGGGCGTCCATGTTGTGCAGGTGGTCTATCCACTTGCGGTCTATCGTCTGCAGCAGCACCAGCCGCTCGATCTCGCGGAGCGTGGCGGCGCCGATCTCGGATTCGCGGCGCTCGTATGCCTCCAGGGCCGCGTCCGCCAGGCGGTCCTTCACGTCGTCGGCCCTCAGCCCGCGCAGCGATTCGATCCGCAGGCCGGTCAGCGACGGTATGATCTGGCATATCTCCGCGAGGAGCCCTTCCAGGTCCCAGTCCTCGGGATGGACATCCTTGACGCAGGTCGCATCAACCTGTGTATCGACCAGGCGGGTAATCATGTCGAGCACGTTCTCGCGGATGTTGCTGCCTGAGAGCACCTTGCGGCGCTCGGCGTAGATTACCCTGCGCTGGACGTTCATGACGTCGTCGTACTCGAGCACGTGCTTGCGCATGTCGAAGTGATACTGCTCGACCTTCTTCTGGGCGGACTCGATCTGCCGGGTAATGAGGTTGTGCTCGATTGGGGTGTCCTCGTCCAGCCCCAGGCGATCCATCAGGCCCGCGATGCGCTCGCCGGCGAAGATGCGCATGAGTTCGTCGTCCAGCCCGATGTAGAACCGGCTGGACCCAGGATCACCCTGGCGGCCGGAGCGCCCGCGGAGCTGGTTGTCAATACGCCGCGCCTCGTGGCGCTCTGTCCCTATGACGTGGAGACCGCCCACCGAGCGCACGCGCTCGCCCTCGGCGGGATCGGGTGGATTCCCCCCCAGGATGATGTCCACACCGCGGCCGGCCATGTTGGTCGCGATCGTCACCGCGCCCACTCTGCCCGCCTGCGCGATGATCTCCGCCTCGCGTTCGTGCTGCTTGGCGTTGAGCACCTCGTGACGTATTCCCCGGCGTCGCAGCAGCTCCGAGAGGTGCTCGTTCCTCTCTATCGAGCGTGTACCGACCAGGACGGGACGGCCCTGAGCGTGCCACTCGGCTATCTCCTCGACCGCCGCCTTCCACTTGCCCCTCTCCGTCTTGTAGATCACGTCCGTGTGATCCGCGCGGACCATCGGCCGGTGCGTGGGGACCACGACCACCGGCAGGTTGTAGATCTTGGACAGCTCCTCTTCCTCGGTCTTGGCGGTACCGGTCATGCCGGCCAGCTTCTCGTACATGCGGAAGTAGTTCTGAAACGTTATCGTGGCCAGGGTCTGGCTCTCACGCTCCACCCTGACGCCTTCCTTGGCCTCGATGGCCTGGTGCAGCCCATCGGAGTAGCGCCGGCCGAACATCAGGCGGCCGGTGAACTCGTCCACTATGATGACCTGGCCATCCTTAACCACGTAGTCCACGTCACGCTTGTAGACGGCGTGCGCCCGAAGCCCCTGGTGCAGTTGGTGCATCAGGTCACCGTGCTCGGGGTCGGAGAGGTCGTCAATCCCCAGCAGCCGCTCGGCGTGGGCCACGCCCTGGTCGGTGAGGATCGCGTTCTTGAGCTTCTCGTCCACGGTGTAGTCCGCGTCGCGCTGCAGCCGGGGCACGACGCGGGCAAAGCGCTGATAGCGCTCGACCCCTCCCTCAACCACCCCAGAGATGATCAGGGGGGTGCGGGCCTCGTCAATCAGGATGAAGTCCACCTCGTCCACGATGGCATAGTGGAGTTCGCGCAGCACCAGGTCCTGCTCGCGCAGGACCATGTTGTCGCGGAGGTAGTCGAAGCCGAACTCGTTGTTGGTGCCGTAGGTGATGTCGGCCGCGTAGGCCTCTCGCCGGCTGACGGGGCGGAAGTGATTCAGACGATCATCGTGGTGAGGCCTGGGATCGGTGTAGGCGGGATCGTACACTCCGGAGAACTCGTGCCCGATCGCTGCCACCGAGAACCCGAGGAGGTGGTAGATCGGCCCCATCCATCCCGCGTCGCGCCGACTCAGGTAGTCGTTCACCGTGACCAGGTGCGCGCCACGGCCCGTCAGCGCGTTGAGGGACATCGGGAGCGTGGCCACCAGCGTCTTGCCCTCGCCGGTCTTCATCTCGGCGATCTTGCCGCGGTGGAGCACCGCCCCGCCGATCAGCTGCACGTCGAAGTGCCGTTGGCCTATGGTGCGCTGGCTGGCCTCTCGCACCGCGGCGAACACCTGGGACATCAACTCATCCAGGGCGGCCGCCTGGACCGCCTTGCGCTCGTCACCCTCCAGGCCCTCGATCGCCCCCGTGACCCCGGCGCGCCAGACGCCCACGCGCTCCCTCAGGGCCTCGTCGCTCAACTGCCGGAACTCGGGCTCCAGGTCGTTGATCTCCTCAACGGTGGGGCGGAGCCGCGCCACCTCGCGCTCGCTCGGATCGCCCAGAAGCCGGCCCAATAACCCTCGCATGATGCACCTCTCAGGCCGGGGCACGCTTTGCCCCGGCCGGGCAACAACCATCGTAGATTCTATCAGACCTGGTGGGGAGCGCGCCTGAGCCCTAGCGGTTGGCGGCCAACCAGGAGATGGGACGGTTCACCGCGGACAGCACCGCGCGCACGACCGCCTCACGGGGATCGTCGCGCACGACCGACGCGCCGGCCAGCATCTCGTGCTCGGTTCCTGCCAGCGTAACGGTGACCACGGCCACCTCTTGCTCGGCCACCTGCTGCACCGCGACGCCCTCGAAGACCAGCATCCCCTGAGCCCGCAGGAAGACCTCAACCGCACGCAACGTCGCCTGCGCGACCAGGCCAAGGCGGTGGCGGGAGACGTTGGGCCCTGCCGCGGTCCCCTCGTACAGCATCCCGCGGTCCTCAAGGTGTACCCTGATCTCCGCACAGTCCCGAATAACGCTCTGCGAAAGGCCCACAAACTTGAGCCGCGCCTGGGGTACCGCCGAGGTACTCTCCTCCGGCCGCATCGCGGCAACCCGAACCTGGCGAGGTTCCAGCGACGCGCCCATCTCGGCCGCCAGGGCAGAGACCACGTCCAGCGCAATCAACTTGGGGCTGCGGTCCGCCTGACCCAAGACGTGGATCACGTCAATCAGGCCCTCGGGTGTTGGCACTACCCTCGCAGCCACGACCCCCCGGAGGCGGCGTATGATCTCCTCTGCTTGATCCGCTTCGGTACGACCGAGATCACTGGCCACTGAGCACCTCCGGCGTCCGGCTGGTCAGGAACGAGCCGCGGTTAGGCCTCGGGTTCGATCAACCCGTAGTCGCCGTCGCGACGCTTGTACAACACGTTGATGTCCTGCGTCCCCGCGTGCCGGAAGACGAAGAACACGTGCCCCAGCAGTTCCATCTGAAGCACAGCCTCATCCGGCGTCATCGGCTTCATGGCGAACCTCTTGACACGCACGATCTGCGGCTGCGAGGGAGCCGCCGCCCCCCGGGCCTGCAGCACCGCCTCCGCGGACTGCTGAGCGCGGCGCCGCCGGCGCGACTCGTCGAGCCTCCGCTTCTCGATGATCCGGCTGCGATACTTCTCGATCTGCCTCTCTAACTTGTCCACGGCGCGGTCGAGCGAGGTGTACATGTCCTCGGAGGTCTCCTCGGCGCGAAGCACCATCCCATCGCACCATACGGTCACCTCGACTCCCTGCGCACGGCCCCTGGCGCTGTCGCGAGTCACGCTGAGCACTACCTGCGCGTCCTGGATTCGGTCGAAGTACCGCGGCAGCTTCGAGAGCTTCTGCTTGGCATACGCCCGCAGCGCGCCCGTCACGGCGATGTGCTTTCCCTGGACGCGAACCGGGATCTCTCCGGCCCGCTTGCGCTCAGCCATGACTCGCCTCCTGTCGGGGTGCCCTGGAATACACGATGCTTCTTCGGCGGCGCCGAACCCTCCTCCCGCGCGCGCTCCCTAGCGGAACAGAGGAGCAAATACCAGGGCAACCACCGTCATCAGCTTGATCAGGATGTTCAAGGCCGGCCCCGCGGTGTCCTTGAACGGGTCGCCGACGGTGTCGCCTATTACGGCGGCCCTGTGCGGATCGCTCCCCTTGCCGCCGTGGTGCCCGGCCTCGATGTACTTCTTAGCGTTGTCCCACGCCCCTCCTGCGTTGGCCAGGTAGAGCGCAAGCGGCACCCCGGTCACGATGGCGCCTCCCAGCAACCCGCCGAGGGCTTCCTTGCCCAGGAACACACCCACGGCGATGGGGATCAGGACCGCCAGCAGCCCGGGGACGACCATCTCCCTGAGCGCGCCCTGGGTGGCGATGTCCACGCATCGGGCGTAGTCCGGCCCTGCCTCGCCCTCCATCAATCCCTTGATGCTGCGGAACTGTCGGCGGACCTCTCCCACCATCGTCTGCGCGGTACGGCCCACCGCCCGCATGGCCAGCGCCGCAAACAGGAACGGGACCGCGCCGCCGAGGAGAAGGCCGGCGAGCACCCCGGGGTTCAGCAGGTCAATCGTCTGAATGCCCACTGCCTGACGGTAGAAGAAGAACAGTACCAGCGCCGTAAGCGCGGCAGAACCAATGGCGAAACCCTTGGCTATGGCCGCGGTCGTGTTTCCCGCGGCGTCCAACGAGTCGGCTACCTGCCGTACACCAGGACCCAGGTGGCTCATCTCGGCGATCCCCGCGGAGTTGTCGGCGATGGGCCCGTAGGCGTCCACGGACACCGTCATGCCGGTGATCGAGAGCATGCCGACCGCCGCCAGGGCTATGCCGTAGAAGCCCGCCAGATGGAAGGCGAAGATCGTGGAGAGCGCGATCACCAGCAGCGGAAGCGCCACGCTCAGCATTCCCTGCGCGGTGCCCTCAATGACCAGAGGGGCCGGCCCGGACAAGGCCGAAGCAGCCAGGTTCCTGACCTCGCGGCCCGAGGTGTAGTACTCCGCCACCTGCCCAATGACCACGCCTGATGCCAGGCCCATGGCGACTGCCCAGAAGTAACTCACATCACCCAGCGTCACCCGTACTACCAGGAAGGCGGCGCCGGTCATGACAGCGGCGCTGGCCAGCATCCCACGGCGCAGCGCCTGCTGCGGATTGTGCCCGCGCACGAACAACGTGCCGATGATCGAGGCCGCGATGCCGGCGCCAGACAGCAGCACCGCCGTCAGGACCCCGGGCTCCTTCAACTGAACGAACCCGATGGCGATGGCGGCGATCACTGTTCCGACGTAGGACTCGAACAGATCCGCGCCCATGCCGGCCACGTCCCCGACGTTGTCACCCACCGCGTCCGCGATGACCGCTGGGTTGCGCGGGTCGTCCTCTGGAATGCCTGCCTCTATCTTGCCGACCAGGTCCGCGCCCACGTCGGCGCCCTTGGTGTAGATGCCGCCTCCCACGCGCGCAAACAGCGCTACGGACGATGCGCCGAGCGAGAAACCGATGACCTGGTTGGCGTCCCGGAAGAGCATGTACAGAACGCCTACCCCGAGCAGTCCCAACCCCACCACGGTCATCCCCATCACGGCACCGCCTGGAAACGCCACCGCAACCGCAGAGGCCAAGCCTGACCGCGCCGCCTGGGCGGTACGCGTGTTGGCCTGGGTGGCCACGCGCATGCCGAAGTACCCGGCGGACACCGAGCACCCTGCGCCCAGGAGGAACGCCGCCGCGGTCCGAAGCGCGATCCCCGGCACCAGGCCCGATGCAAGAACGGCGAACAGAACTGCCACGAAGAGCGCGATGGCCCGGTATTCCCGTGCCAGGAACGCCATCGCCCCGCTGCGAATAGCACCGGAGATCGCCTGCATCTCGGGCGTGCCGGGATCGTGCGTCTTCACCCGGTACGCTAGGACCGCGGCATACACCAGCGCTGCCACCCCTGCTATCGGGCCCCACCACAGCAGTTCCATCACGGCCTCCCCCAGCCAGCGATTTCCCGCCTGCGAAACGAGATGCTAACCGCCATCGATCCCCGTTACCATGAAGAGCCCGGCAAAGGTCCGGACCGCGTACCGATCGGTCATCCCGGCCACGAAGTCGCAGGCGGCCCTGTGCGGCGACTCCGTGGATCCGGTGCACATCGGGTCACCGGGGATCTCCTCGGGATGCGCCGCGAAGTGATCAAACAGGAGTCGGAGCATGCGCTGGCCCCGAACTGCCTCCATCCTGGACGGAGCGCTCAGGTAGACCCTGTCCGCCAGGAAGTCCTTGAGCCCGTTTAGGCCCTCGCGCATCGGGGCCGACAGGTCAACCGCATCCGTGCTGGATGCCACCGACACGATGTCGTGGACGATCGCGTCCAGCCATCGCGCTCGGGGCTCGCCCAGCACCGCGGTGATCTCCCGAGGTATGTCGGCTTCCCGTATCATCCCTGCCCGGATCGCGTCGTCGGTGTCGTGGTGCAGGTAGGCCACGCGATCGGCCGCCCTGACCAGCCAACCCTCCTGCGTGGACGGACCCTCCGCGCCCCTGTCCTCGCCTCCCAGGTCGCGGAGGCCTTTGGAGTGGCACGCGATCCCGTCCCGGACCTCCCAGGATAGGTTCAGCCCGGCCACGGTGGTGCCGTCGGCCCGATTGCGGTACTCAAGGCGGTCCACAATGCGCAGGCTCTGCTGGTCGTGACGAAACCCGCCCCACGGCGCCATCGCCTCGTCCAGCACCGCCTCACCTGCATGACCGAACGGCGGGTGGCCCAGGTCGTGCGCCAGCGCGATCGCCTCGGTCAGGTCCTCGTTGAGGCGAAGGGCCCGGGCGATCGTTCGCGCGATCTGCGCAACCTCCAGGGTGTGCGTGAGTCGCGTGCGGTAGTGATCGCCCTCGGGCGCCAGGAACACCTGCGTCTTATGCATGAGTCGGCGAAACGCCTTGGCGTGCACGATGCGGTCGCGATCCCGCTGGAAGGCGGTCCGCAGCGGGTCATCGGGCTCGACCTCGGCCCTCCCGCGCGACTCACCCGAGCGGGAGGCGCGCGGAACCAGAGCCGCGGCCTCCCACCTCTCGGTCTCTTCGCGCCCGCGCACGCGCCTAGACGTCCCTTGCTGCTTTCACGCGATCCCGCAGGGCTGCACGGGCGGCGGCCAGCCGGGCCACGGGCACGCGGTACGGCGAACAACTGACGTAGTTGAGGCCCAGCGCGTGGCAGAACTCGATGGACTCGGGATCCCCACCGTGCTCGCCGCATATGCCGACCTCCAGCCCCGGGCGCTGGGCGCGCCCGCCTGCCACGGCCGTCTTCATCGCCTCACCCACGCCGGCGCGGTCAATCGTCTGGAAGGGGTTCTTCGGCAGGATTCCCTTCTCCACGAACTGCAGCAGGAACTTCCCCTCGGCGTCGTCGCGGGAGATACCGAAGATGGTCTGCGTGAGGTCGTTCGTGCCGAACGAGAAGAACTCGGCCTGCTGCGCGATCTCTCCTGCCACGAAACAGGCCCTCGGAAGCTCGATCATCGTCCCGAACTTGTAGGCGACCTTGACGCCCTCGCGCTCGAGCACGTCGCGAACCACCTTGACCAGCTCGCGGTGCGTCTCGCGCAACTCATTGACGTGACTGACCAGCGGGATCATTATCTCCGGCACCGCGACAACACCGCGTTTGGTCACGCGGCAGGCCGCTTCCATGATGGCCCTAACCTGCATCGCGATGATCGCCGGGTAGGTTAGCCCCAACCGGATCCCGCGGAGCCCCAGCATTGGATTGGCCTCACGCATCGCGTTCACGGCCTGGAGTTGCGCTTCCTTGCGGCGCAGCGCGGCGCGCATCGTGCTCAGAGAGGGCTGGCCCTTCCTGGGCCGCCACCGCCGGACGCCTTCCAGTGCCTCGATCCGGGCGCGCAGCGCGCTGGTCTCTTCCAGAAGCGAGTCGTGCGAGGGGAGGAACTCGTGCAGCGGCGGATCAATGAGCCGGACGATCACCGGCAGTCCGTCCATTGCCCGGAACAACCCCTCGAAGTCCCGCCGCTGCAACTTCAGGAGCGCTGACAGCGCGGACTGGTATCGGCGGGCGACCCCGGAAGTCCGCAGCGCCCGCCCTGCCGCTTTGACCTCGGCCTTGAGATTCTTGTCCTCGGGCCGTTCGGCCGCGGCGCGCTCAGCGGCCCGAACCCTGTCAATCAGGGCCTGGGCCTCCCCGGCGTTCAGGATCATCTGGCGCACGGTGGGCAGACGGTCCTCCTCGAAGAACATGTGCTCGGTCCGGCAGAGCCCGATCCCCTCCGCGCCGAAGCCGCGGGCGCGGACCGCGTCGCGCGGGTAGTCGGCGTTCGCCCAAACACCCAGACGGCGGGTTTCGTCCGCCCAGGACAGCAGTTCGATGAGCTCGGCCTGGTCCTCAAGCCGGGGCTCTATCGTTGGCAGCTCGCCTGAGAATACCTCGCCGGTGCCGCCGTCAATCGAGATGCGCTCGCCCTGGCGGATCTTCTTCCCGTCCACCGAGAGATGCCTCGCCTCAACGTCCACACGGAGCACCTCGCAGCCTGCCACACACGGCAGGCCGAGCCCGCGCGCTACAACCGCCGCATGACTGGTGGCACCGCCGCGGCTCGTCAGGATCCCCTTGGCGTTCAGCATCCCGTGCACATCATCGGGGTTGGTCTCGGGCCTGACCAGGATGACGGACCGGCCGGCCTTCCCCCACTGCTCGGCCGTGTCGGCATCGAACACCGCCAGGCCCACGGCTGCGCCGGGAGATGCGTTGAGGCCGCGCGCAAGGAGCCGGCCGTCTGCCACCGCGGCTTCTTTGGAGCGCGGATCGAAGCGGGGGTGGAGCAGCATGTCAATCTGGCCGGGCTCAACGCGCAGCAGCGCCTCCTCCTTGGAGATGAGCCCCTCGCGCGCCATGTCCACGGCGATCTTGACCGCGGCCTGCGCGGTCCGTTTGCCGCTCCGCGTCTGCAGTATCCACAGGCGGCCGCGCTCGATCGTGAACTCGAGGTCCTGCACCTCCCTGTAGTGCCGCTCGAGCATCTCGCAGACACCCAGGAACTCCTCGTAGGCCCGCGGAAGGTCCTTGGCCAGCTCGGCGATCGGCTTGGGGTTGCGGATGCCCGCGACCACGTCCTCGCCCTGCGCATTTATCAGGTACTCGCCGAAAACGCCCCGGCTTCCGGTTGCCGGGTTGCGGGTGAACGCCACGCCGGTCCCGGAGTCGGAGCCCATGTTGCCGAAGACCATGGCCTGCACGTTCACGGCCGTACCCAGGTCGTGGGAGATCCCGTGGAAGTTGCGGTAGTCAATCGCCCGCTTGCCCTGCCAGGAGTCGAACACCGCCAGGATCGCCATCCGGAGTTGCTCGCGCGGATCCTGCGGGAACTCGGTGCCATGCTCGGACTTTATCAGGCGGCGGAAAGCATCGGCGATGCCGCGGAGGTCCTCCGCCCCAAGGGCCGTATCCTCAGCCACTCGCCTGCGCGCCTTGGCGCGTTGGATTATGTGCTCGAACTTCTCGCCCGGGATACCCAGGACGGTCTTGCCGAACATCTGGATGAGCCGGCGGTAGGCGTCGCGGACGAACCGTTCGTTACCCGTCAGCCGGATCAAGCCATCCAGGGTTCTGTCGTTGAGGCCCAGGTTGAGGACCGTGTCCATCATGCCGGGCATGCTGAAAAGCGCGCCCGACCGCACCGAAACTAGCAACGGGTTAGAGGGATCTCCAAAGCGCTTGCCCAGCTTCTCCTCGAGGGCGCCCATCTGCGCCCATACCTCGTCGAGAAGCCCTGCAGGGATCTTCCGCCCCGTCCGCATGTACTCCACGCAGGCCTTTGTGTTGATGGTGAACCCGGGCGGAACCGGCAGCCCCACGCGACACATCTCGGCCAGCCCCGCGCCCTTGCCGCCCAGCAACTCGCGCATCGAAGCGTCGCCTTCCTCGAAGAGCTGCGTCCACCGAAACCCGGTGGCCGCGGCCTTACTTGCTGCTGCCATCTACCCTCACTCCCTTCTAGATCACGAGCAGGCTGAAGTCGGCGATCCTCCTGAAGCTGCCGGACACCCTTTCAAGCAGGGCCAGGCGGTTCTCGCGGAGCACCGGATCGGGCGCGTTCACGAGCACCTTGTCGAAGAAAGCGTCTATTGGATCTGCCAGGGCAGCGATCTCCGCCAGGGCAAGCGTGTAGTGCTTGGAATCCGCGGCCTCCGTCAGCCTTGGATGAATCCTGCGCCAGGCACCGTGGAGCTCGATCTCCGCCGGCTCGACGAGGAGCTCCTCCCGAAACGCCATTGGAACACGCGCGCCGGCGCTTTCGGCGTCAAAGACGTGCCCGGCCTGGATCAGGATGCGGTGTACCCTCAGGTAGCCCGTGGCCAGCAGCGACATCGCGGGCTGCGAGCGGAACTCGTGCAGGGAGCGTGCCCGGGCGATGAGATCAGGAACGTCATCGGCGCCCACCGCGGCCACCGCGTTGATGGTATCGTAGGCGATTCCATCGTCGGCCAGCATGCCCTGGAGCCGTGCTCGCACGATCCTGAGGCAGGTCTCCACGGCCTGACCGCGGGCCTCATCCGGCGCGTCGAACGTCAGGACGGCCTGGTCGAAGAGCCGTCGCAGGGAGATCGGAAGCCCCACCTCCCGGAGGACGGCCGCGAGCCCGGCCGCGGCCCGCCGAAGGCCGTGGGGATCCTGGGAACCGCTGGGCTCGAGCCCGGCCAGTACGGCACCGGCCAGCAGCACCGCGCGGTCGGTCACCGAGAGCAGCGCCCCGGGTAGCGTGCGCGGCAGGTCCGCACCCGCGGCCCTTGGATCGTAGTGCTCCAGGATGGCAGCCGCGACTCCTGCGGTCTCGCCCCTCTCCTTCGCGTAGATGCCCCCGATAGTGCCCTGCAGCTCCGGAAACTCCCGCACGAGGGACGTTGTCAGATCGGCCTTGCACAGCTCCGCGGCGCGATCCAGCGTGCGGCGGTCGCTCTCCGAGACGCCGGCGGCGCCAGCCAGCCATCCGGCGAGGCGGCGCACCCGTGTCACGTGATCGGCCACCGTACCCAGCCCTGCGATGTGGGCGACGCGGGCCAGCGCCTCGTTCCACTGCCCGAAGCCACCTCTGCGGTCTTCCTCAAGGAAGAACCGTGCGTCCTGGAGCCGTGCCTTCACCACCCACTCGTGGCCGGTGCGCACCGTGTCCAGGTGGGAGTTCCCACCGTCCCGAACCGCGACGAACGCAGGCATCAGTGTGCCCGAGCCATCCACAATGCCGAAACACTTCTGATGGTGCTGCAGTGTCACCAGGACAACTACGGGCGGCAACGCGGCAACAAGAGTCGGCTCAAACGTCCCAAGCACCGGGGTGGGATGCTCGGTGGACCACACCAGCTCCTCGAGGAGCGCCGGATCAAGCACGGGCCGGCCGCCGATGCGCTCGGCCAACGCTGCGGCGCCGTCGGCTATGCGGGCGCGCCGCTCCTGTTCGGACAGCACGATGTGCGCCTGGCCCACGACGTCTTCGTATACGGCCGCCTCCGTGATGGTTGCTGGCCCAGGAGAGAGAAAGCGGTGCCCGATGGTGCGCCGTCCCGCCCGGATGCCGGCGATCTCCAGCGGGATGACCCTTCCGTCCAAGAGGGCGGCCACCCACCTTATGGGACGGCCGAAGCGGAATCCGTGTGCCGCCCACCGCATCGTCTTGGGAAACGATAGACCCGCCACCAGGCGCGGCAGCAGTTCGCCAAGGACATCCGGGGCCGGGCGTCCGGCCTCCTGCACCTCGGCGACCACGTACCGGCCGCCCTCGATCTCAAGCACCCTTAGTGATTCTGCTGGAACTCCCTGAGACTTTGCGAATCCCTGTGCCGCCTGTGTGGGCTGGCCTGCCGCATCGTACGCAACCCTGGCCGCGGGGCCTCGTACCTGGGCGACGAGGTCTCGCTGCCAGGAGCTCAGGCCGTCTACGGTCAGCACCAGCCGGCGCAGCGTACCGGTGGCTTGTACCCGCCCGGCATCCAGCCGCGCTTCCTCCAGCGCGGCCGTCGCGCCGCGCTGGAGCTGCTCCAGCGCAGGACGCACCGCCGCCGGCGGAAGCTCCTCGGTCCCGATCTCCAGGAGAAGCCGGGCTGTGGAAGGCCGCGCCAGGGTGGATCGCTTAGCCACCTCGCGACTCCTCTGAGTCTGCCGCCGTGAGCAGCCGTAGATAGGCGGAGGCGCATGCCCGGGCCAGCGCGCGCGTCCGGCTCATCAGCTCGACTCGCTGGGCCACACCAATCGCGCCCCGGGAGCCGAGCAGGTTGAAGAGATGGGAGCACTTGAGCACCGCGTCGTACGCCGGCAGGACCAACGGGATCTCGAGCAGACGGCGGGCATCGGCCTCGTGCGCCTCGAACAGGGCGCGCAGCGTCGTGGGATCCCCGTGCTCGAACCCGTACGCCGAGTGCTGCCGTTCCTCCTCGCGGCGAAGCGACCCGTAGGTCACGCCTGGAGCCCAGACAAGATCGAAGACGGATGCCTTGCGCTGTAGGAACATGGCCAGCCGTTCCAGGCCGTAGGTCAGCTCGACCGAGATGACATCCAGGTCGAGCCCTCCCATCTGCTGGAAGTAGGTGAACTGCGTGATCTCCTGCCCGTCCAGAAACACCTGCCAGCCAACACCCCACGCGCCCAGCGTGGGGGCCTCCCAGTCGTCTTCGAGGAAGCGAACATCGTGATGGTCGAGCCGCAGACCCAGCCGCTCCAGACTGGCCAGGTAAAGCGTCTGGACCCGATCGGGCGCGGGCTTGAGGATCACCTGGTACTGGTAGTGCTTGTACAACCGGTTGGGGTTCTCGCCGTAGCGTCCGTCCGCGGGCCGCCGGCTGGGCTGAACGTACGCCACCCGCCAGGGTCGGGGCCCCAGGGTGCGGAGGAACGTGGCCGGATGCAGCGTGCCGGCGCCTACCTCAACATCGTACGCTTCCTCCAGCACGCAGCCCTCCCGTGCCCAGAACCGATCCAGAGCGAGGGTCATCTCCTGGAAGTTGAGCGCCTGCGTGCGCTTGGCCATTGGCATGCACAGAAAGGGAGCCCCGTCTCAGGGACGGAGGCTCCGCGGTTCCACCCTGATTCCCTCGGCGGCCTGATGCCCCGGGCGCGGCTGATTGGAATACTCCGCCATTTTATCAACCGCGCTGTATCGGGTCAACGCACCTAGCCGATGCCCAGCGGCTCCTCTTCACGAGAGCACCGGCGAATTGAGGGAACCGGGAGGGCCGAAACCACAGCGGCTGCGGCGAACGCCACAAGCCCGGCAACTGCCCATGACACGGGCAACTCGATCACGTCCGACTCCGTCTTGAGGCGCACGACGGACGCTGCCCCGGGCTGGACCACGCCGCGGGCTTCGGCCAGGGCGGCGCCCAGGTCAATGATCGCCCGCCGCGCCCGGTCGAGATCAATGTCCATGCGGATACCTCCTCTCTACTGGGTCGCTCAACCACGCTGACTATACCACAGAGAGCGCTCGGACGACCGCGGGAGATCGCAATCGGGTCTCCCAGCACGTCTCCGCGTAGCCAAACAGTAACCCGGCCACGGCCGACCGCACCGCGGACGCGGGCGCCAGGCGGCGGACCGCAGGCGGCCGCGCATCCAGCAGGAACCGCAGGAGGGCGAGCGCGGCCGGGGCCACAGGGATCGCCCGCGGATCCGTGGACGCGCAGGTCGCGTGCACGCACCCGCCCAGCGCGCTGCTCCAGACGGCGGCTCCGCGCAGGCGCTGGCCACAGGCCGGGCAGCGACTCACCGTGGGGCGGTGGCCCGTCAGCGCGAGCAACCTGGCGGCAAACCACAGGCCCGCGCACTCGTGGCCGCCTTCCAGCAGGGTCAGGGCATCGCGCAGCAACCCGTAGACCTCGGGGTGCGGATTCCGCTCCGCAAGGGCGCGGTCCGCCATCTCCAGCACCACGGCCACGGATCCCATGCGCTCGAGGTCGTTCCGAAGAGCGACATGGGCGTCGAGCACCTCCACCTGGGAGACCACGTCGAGCGTGCGGCCTTCCGCCACCAGCGCGCGAAATCGAGTCGGAGGTTCCAGGCGGCCGCCCAGCCGGCTGCGCGGACGCCGCGCTCCCCTGGCGGCGAGCACCAGCTTGCCCCTGTCCCGGGAAAGAACCGTGACGAGCCGGTCCGCCTCCCCCAGGTTGCGACGGCGCAGGACAACGGCCTCTATCTTGTAAAGGCCCATGCCTCAGAAGCTCTTGACGAGCAGTATCACGGTCAACAGCACTAGCAGCGTGGTAGTCGTGCCGGCGATGAGGTTGGCGCCAGCGCCGTTTACCCGGCTCCCCATGAGGCGCCGGTCGTTTACGAGGCGCAGGATGATCACGAGCACCGCCGGCAAGAGGATGCCGTTGAGCGCCTGCGACGCGATCATTACCGGAACGAGGGGCAGTCCCGGCCAAAGGACGACGAGCGCGCCGCCGGCCAGCACCGCGAGGAACAGGCCGTAGAATATGGGCGCCTGTGAAAAGGAGCGATCCAGTCCGGCCTCCCACCCGAAGGCCTCGCACACCGCATAGGCGGTGGACAACGGAATGATCGCAACCGAGAAGACGGCGGCATTGAGAAGACCCAGGGCAAACAGTAGGGAAGCGTACTCACCGGCCAGCGGCGCCAGCGCGCGCGCGGCGTCCTCGGCCTGTTCTACCTGGATGCCGTGGGGGAAGAGCGTGGCAGCCGTGGCGACGATTATCGAGCCCGCGACCAGCACGGTGATTAGCGCACCCAGCGTCAGGTCCACGCGCTCCAGCCGGAGATCGTCCGCGGTCAACCCCTTGTCCACCACCGATGCCTGATGGTAGAACTGCATCCACGGCGCTATGGTCGTGCCTATCAAGGCGACCAGCAAGAAGGCATAGTCGGGCTCGGGCCTCCAGGCGGGCACCACCGCGGAGCGCAGCGCCACGCCCCAGTCGGGGCGGGCCAGCACCGCGGAGACGGCGTACAGCAAGTACATGGCCGACGCGCCCAGGAATATGCGCTCCACCAGCCGGTAGCCTCCGCGCAGCACAAGGACGGCCACCGCCACGGTCACGATCGGGACGCCGACCATGCGCGGCAGCCGGAAGATCTCAAGGCTGCCAGCCACGCCCGCGAAGTTTCCTATCGTGTTGGCCGCGTTCGCCAGCAACAGCGAGCCCATGATCGCCGCGGCCGCGCGAACCCCAAACTGCTCGCGTATCAGGTCGGCCAGTCCCATGCCGGTCACCGCGCCCATGCGCGCGGCCATCTCCTGGACCACTATCAGGGCGATCAGGGCAACCGGAAGGGACCAGAGCAGGGCGTATCCGAAGTGGGCCCCGGCGGTCGAGTACGTGGCGATGCCGTTGGCATCGTTGTCCACGGCCGCGGTTATGATCCCGGGACCCGCCACCGTGAGGAACAGCGCCAGGCCCATCCAGCGCCGTCTGAGCCAGAGCAAGCCCGCCTACCCCCGCCGAAGCCTTCTGAGCCGTTCCAGGCGTCGCGGCATTCGCCCGCCCAGGCGCTCGGCCAGGAGATCCATGATGTCGTCCACCAGAACGGTGCCGAGGAGGCGGTCCTCGGTGTCCACCACCGGTACTGCCAGGAGATCGTACTTGATCAGCAGCGCCGCGGCCGCCTCGTCGCTCTCGTCGGAGCGCACGGCTATCACCTCACGTGAGGTGATCTCGACCACAGGGGTCTGCGGGTCCGCGATAAGTAGTCCCCTCAGCGAGAGGACACCGGCCAACCTTCCGGCGGCGTCAACCACGTACATGTAGTAGATGGACTCAGCGTCAGGGGCCACCTCGCGGAGGTGGGCAATCGCCTGCCCCGCTGAGAAGGAGTCCGGTATGGCGATGAAGTTGGGCGTCATGCGCCCGCCAGCCGAAGTCGGCGGGTAGGCGAGCAGCCGGGTGACCTCTGCACCGGCCTCGGGCTCCATACGGACGATCAGGTCCGAGGCGGTCTCCGCCGGAAGCTCGGCCAGTACGTCCGCGGCCTCGTCGGGCTCCATCTCCTCTAGGATGTCCGAGGCCCGCTCCGCCGGTAGCGACCGCAGGATGTTGGCCTGTACCTCTGGCTCGGCCGCTTCGAGCACCTCGGCCGCGTCCTCCTGGCTCAGGGCGGACATGACCTCCATGCGCTCTTCCCTGTCCATCTCTGTGAGCAGCTCTGCGAGATCGGCCGGGTGGATTGCCTCCAGGCGTTCCCTGGAGATGTGCAGCTTCAGGGGTGTAACCGGCCCGCCCAGCGCGGCCACGACGGTCCACGGCAAGGCCTGGTCGGCGAGCGGGCGCCCCAGCCGGCGCATCACGGAGCGGACAGCGCTCTCGGCGCCCAGGCGGCGCAGAAGACCGCTCAGCCCCACGTCCACGCCGGTCAGGTAGAGCTCACCATCGCCAGAGGTGAGAAACAGGTCGTTGACCTTCACGATCCGTAGGCCGTGGGTGTCCACAACCTGCTTGTCCAGCAGGGCTTCCCTCAAGGGGATCTCGTCGGGTTGCAGGGGGCGCGGGCTGAGGGCGGCCCGTACCGCGGCCAACGTGATCGTGGGTTCCAGTCCGCGGACCGCGCTCCAGGGAATCAGCGCGACGCGAGGGCGATCTACATCAAGCAGCAGGCCGACAATGCGCGGGCGTGTCGGATGTACCTCTGCGGCCAAGTCTGCCAGGCGCCCAAGCACGAAGCCGTCGGCATCCTGCACCCGCCTGCCCAGCAAGCGGCTGAAGGGCATGGATGTGACGTGCAAGGGGAGGCTCCTGCGTGGCTTCGTCTGCGCTCATGGAACACCCCACTCGGCCTTTGACTAAATATACGGGCAGCCGTAGAGGATCGTCAAGAAAGGGCGACCGCGCTTCGCACGCGGACAGCGGGCTACCGAGGGCCGAGGTGGGAGGAATCGAAGGGGATGCTCAGCAGGTCGTCCAGGTGGAAGACCCGGGGTGCGCCTCTGGGCCCGGCCACGATAACCTCCCGGACCCCAAACTCGTGCATCACCTGCCGGCAGGCACCGCAGGGCATGGCAGCCCGGGCGTCCGTGACGACGGCCACCGCGCGCATCCTGCGGTGCCCCTCGGCAATCGCCCGGTGGATCGCGACGCGCTCGGCGCACAGTGACAGCCCGTACGACGCGTTCTCCACGTTGCAACCCGAGATCACCGCCCCGGACGCGGTCAGTACCGAGGCACCCACGGCGTAGCGAGAGTAGGGCGAGTAGGCGCGCCGGCGGGCCGCCCGCGCAGCGCGCACCATCTCCCTGAGCACGGGCCCCGATGGACCCCGCGGGCCCGGCCGGGACTTTGACCGGCTCACTCGAACCTGCCCTCGGGGGGGCTGGCGTTCGCGGCATAGGGCGGGGTAACGATGCCCGCTGAGACAACAAGCTTCAGCGCGTCCTCCACGCTCATCTCCAGGGGCGTGACCTGGTTCTCGGGCACCAGGCAGAGGAAACCCGTTGTGGGGTTCGGCGTGGTGACCACGAAGACGTTGATCACGCGCTGGGCCGTCTTCTCCTGCGCCTCGCCTCGCGTTTCGCCGGTGACGAACCCGATCGTGTAGATGCCTTGACGCGGCCATTCCACCAGCACGGCCTGCCGGAACGCCCCGCGTTTCTGCAGCAGGAGCGCGTCACTGATCTGCTTGGTGGCCGAGTAGACGGTCCTGGCCAGTGGTATCCGCATCATGAACCCATCGAACACCCGCACGATGCGGCTCCCGATGATGTTGCTGGCCAGCGTGCCCGTCACGAGGATCAGCAGGATCCCTGCCACCAGGCCCAGCCCCGGGATCCGAGTCCCAAACAGATAGGTGAAGACCGGACCCAGCAGGCTGTCGAGGAAGCGGAAGAGGGCCAGCAGGACAAACACGGTGACGCCCGCGGGCAGAACCACCAGGAGTCCCGCAACCAGGTGCCTCTGAAAGTGGTGTCGCATCAATCTTCGGGCTCTGCGCTGGGAGCGATCCTTGTGATCCTGACCTGCTCGATGCGGTGGCCATCCACGCGCTCGACCCTGAGTTCCACGCCGTCAAACGTGACCCGCTCTCCCTGCGTAGGCATGTGCCCGAGCAGGCTGTACACGAATCCGCCCAGAGAGTCCACCTCGCCCACGGGCAACTCCAAGTCGAGCGCGGCGTTGACCTCTTCGATGTGCAGGCGACCGTCCACCAGCGCCACGCCGTCGCTGTGCACGGTGATCGGCGCCTCCTCCTTGTCGTACTCGTCCCGGATCGGCCCCACGATCTCCTCTAGGAGGTCCTCTATGGTGACCAGCCCGGCCGTGCCCCCGTACTCGTCCACCGCGATCGCCATGTGCACCTGCTCTCGGCGCATCTCGCGGAACAGATCATCCAGCCGCTTGCTGTCAGGAACGAAGTAGGCCGGCCGCGTGAAATCGCGCACTGTTCCTTCCAGGCGACCGTCCTTGAATCCCGAGAGCAGGTCCTTCACGTGCACCAGGCCGACGATGTGATCCACGGTATCGTGGTAGACCGGGACCCGCGAGTGTGCGTGAGTGCGGACGACGTCCAGGATCGCCTCGATCGGGTCATCGGCCTCGACACAAACCATGTCCACGCGCGGTACCATCACCTCACGCACGACGGTGTCACCGAGCTCGATGATAGAGTGGATCATCTCGCTCTCGTCCTGCTCGAGGACCCCCTGCTCCTCTCCCATGCGGACCAGGATCTGGATCTCTTCCTCGGTCACCATCGGCGCGTCGGGACGCACGCGCCCTCCCAGCGGCCGTGCCAGTACGTTCGTCAGGAACGACAGGACGCGGTTGACCGGCGCGAGCAGCGCCGAGAACCATGCGACCGGGCGGGCGGCCAGCAGGGAGAACCGATCGGCGTGATGGGCCGCGATAGTCTTGGGGGTGATCTCTGCGAACAACAGCACCGCCAGCGTGACAGCGGCGAAGGCGTAGACCGGGCCACGTTCCGGCCCCAGCCACCTGACCAGGGCGGTTGTGGCGACGACCGCCGTTGCCATGTTGACTATGTTGTTGCCTATCAGAAGGGTCGAGAGGAGCCGGGCTGGATTGTCCAGCAGGCCCAGCGCGGCCCTGGCCCGGGAGTTGCCATCCTCCTTGAGGTGACGCAGTTTGAGGCGGTTGGCCGCAAACAGAGCCGTCTCGGATCCCGAGAAGAAGGCCGAGAGGAGAAGCAGAAGGCCCAGGAGCAGCAGTTCGATCGCATAACTTGACGCGTCCAAGGGAAGTTGTGCCTGCCTTTTTGGCCGGGCGGCAGCCGGATCTCCTAGATTATATCACAGACCTACCGCCGCGAACCGGCCTGCCAGAGGGCCAGGGTCGCGCAGGTCAGCACACCAAGCAGCACAACCACCCGGCCGGCGAATAGGGCGTCGGCCCTTCCCATCCCGACCGCGGTCGCCACGGGTGGCCCCAGGGTGACCACGCCCACGATCGCGGCGCCTATCGCGGCAACCAGCACGGCCGCCGCGCTCATGTCCTTCGCCCGCCCGCCCAGTGAATCGTGCCGGCCGCCGACGTGCATGTCCACCACCGCCTCCACCGCGGTGTTCAACAGCTCGACGGCCATCACGCCGGCCATCGCGACGATGAGAACGGTGGTCTCCGCGGCCGGCAGCTCCAGCCACATCACAGCGGCAGACACCGCGCACGCGATGAGAACGTGAATCCGCATGGTCCGTTGGGAGTTCATGGCCGCTACCAGCCCGCGGCCCGCGTACTCGAAGCTCTGCCACAGTGTGTGCCGCATGTTTCAACCCTACCCTCCTGATCCGAAGATCCGCTCCAGGATCTTTCGCTCGAGCGCCCGCATCACTCCGGCGTCTCGCACCGCGTGGTCGTCGTAGCCACGCAGATGGAGAAGGCCGTGCACCAACAGCAGCACCACCTCACGGCGAACCGACCAGCCGGCGTCGCGCGCCTGGGCACGGGCCCGTTCCACAGAGATCACTATCTCCCCAAGCAAGGGGCCGCGCAGGCCCGGCTCTGCTGAATGAGTCCGCGCCGCCGGGGAGGCCGGCTCACCCGGGAATGCCAGCACGTCGGTAGGTCCCCGGTGACCCAGGAACCGGCGGTTGAGCCGGCCGATTGTGGCGTCGTCCACGAGGGCGATCTCAATCTCTGCCCTGCGGGGGCACCGGGTGGCCCTCATCGCCGTCAGGGCCGCCCCCCTGAGCAGGCCTAGGGGAATTGAGTGCCGGACGCCCGCCGCCGCGATGTGGACGCGCATCAAACCACCTCAGCGCGCCTTGGCCGGGCGGTCGCGGCGTCGCCGTGCGAGTTCCCCCTCGAGATCAGGGTACTCCAGGCGCGGGTGCAGCACCCCTGCCAGAATCCGCGCGAACGCAGAGGCGGTCCGGCCCAGGTCGCGAAAGGTCAGGCCGCACTCGTCGAGCTGGCCGTCCTCCAGCTTGTCTCGGATGATCCTGCGCACCACGTCCTCCAGCCGGTCCGGGGTGGGCCGGTTGAGAGACCGGACTGCCGCCTCCGCGGCATCGGCCAGCATCACGACACCCGCCTCTGGAGTCTGCGGCTTGGGTCCCTCGTACCGAAACGCGAACTCGTCCAGGGGATCTCCGCGTTCCAGGGCCTGGTGGTAGAAGTACGTCAGCAGCGCTGTGCCGTGGTGCTGGGGGATGAAGTCGGCCACCGGCTGGGGAAGCCCGTACTCGCGCGCGAGGTCTATCCCGTCCCGGACGTGGGCACTGACCGTGAGCGCCGACAGGCTCGGCGTCATCTTGTCGTGTGGGTTATCTATGCCGACCTGGTTCTCCACGAAGAACGCGGGTCGGCGGAGCTTGCCGATGTCGTGGTAGTAGGTGCCCACGCGGGCCAACAGCGCGTCGGCACCCACGGCCTCGGCCGCGGCCTCGGCCATGTTGGCCACCATGATGCTGTGGTGGTATGTCCCGGGTGCCTCCAGTTGGAGGCGCCGGAGCAATGGGTGCGCCGGGCTGGCCAGCTCCAGGAGCTTGATCGGGGTGATCAATCCAAAGAGCTGCTCCAGGAAGGGAAGGACCCCAACGGCGACGACCGCCGCGAGCAATCCGCTGCCGAAGGCGTAGGCGGCGTTGGTCGCGATGGCAGGGTAGATGGGCAGACCCTCCAGCAGCCCTGTGGCCAGCGCCGCGATCGCGCTGGCCGCGCCCACGAGCAGCCCGGCAGCGCCGAAGTCCGACCGGTGGTTGACCTGACGGCAGGCAAAGACGCCGACCAAGCCGCCGATGAAGACAACCACAACCGTCGGGAACTGCTGCTCGGCGGCTAGGCCAACCAGGATGGCGAAGGCAGCGGACGAGAACAGGGCCGGCCTGGGACGCAGCAGTATGGACAGCAGCATTGCCCCTGCCGGCGCTGGAGCCAGATAGTTGCTGAAACGCGGCGCACCGAAGACCTGCGCAAGGCCCAGCGTGCCTATCGCCACCAGGCTCCAGAGGACCAGGAGCCGGTCGGCTTCCCAGATCTCGCGCTGGTGCTGCCACAGATAGACCCCGGTTACTGCCAGCACCAGTCCGACAACCAAGGTCGCGCCGGCCACGCTGGCCCAGGATATCCCTGTAGGAAGATAGTCCAGGCCGATGATCAAGACCAAGCAGAAAAGGGTCACCAGACCCAGCAGAACCCGCCTCACCCACATCGGGCGGATCAGCGAGGATGCCCTCATGATGGCGATGCCCCGGATGGGCCCTCGCCACGGGAGGCCTCGAATCGCTCATAGGCCCGCACGATCGTCTGGACCAGCTCGTGGCGCACGACGTCCCCCTCGGTCAGCTCGACGAAGGCGATCCCCTCCAGCCCCCTGAAGATCTCGCGCGCCTCAACCATGCCTGAGGCCCGATCGCGCGGGAGGTCAATCTGCGTGATGTCTCCTGTGACGACCGCCTTGGATCCAAACCCTAACCGCGTCAGGAACATCTTCATCTGCTCGCGGGTGGTGTTCTGCGCTTCGTCCAGGATTATGAACGCATCGTTGAGTGTCCGGCCGCGCATGAACGCCAGGGGTGCCACCTCGATAACCCCGCGCTCGCTGAGCCGGCCGAACCGCTCGGGCCCAACCATCTCGTAGAGGGCATCGTAGAGCGGGCGCAGGTAGGGATCCACCTTGGCCGCGATGTCTCCGGGCAGGAACCCGAGTTTCTCCCCTGCCTCGATCGCCGGTCGCGTCAGCACGATCCGCTGCACGCTCCGGGCGCGCAGCGCCACCGTAGCCATTGCCACCGCCAGGTAGGTCTTGCCGGTCCCTGCCGGGCCAACCGCGAACGTGAGATCGTGGTGCTTCATGGCCTCGACGTACGCCCGTTGCCCGCTCGTGCGCGGGACGACCTGTTTGCCGCTGGCGGTGACGACGAGGGTCTCGCCCCCGAGCGTCACCTCCCCGGCCGCGGCAAGGCCTTGGCTCCGGCGCAGGGTGCGGCGCATGTCGGACGGGGCCACCATCTGCCCGGATCTGGCGGTGGCGATCAACTGCCGGAGAAGCCGGACGGCCGAATCCACCTGCGCAGGCGAACCGCGAACTACCAGAGCGTCGCCGCGAACCGCAACCGATGCTCCGGTCTCCTCCTCGATGACCCGGAGGAGCGCGTCTTGCTGTCCCACCACGGCCACGATGTCGGTGCCGGGGGGAAGGGGGACTGTGACTTCGCTCGTGCCAGGCTGCGCCAATCGGGCCTCCTGTTGCGACCACCTTCGGCAGCCGGCCGGAACCCTCCTCCCGGCTCAGCCGCCTCAGGTGAGCGCGCGGAGCTTGCGCAGGAGGGCGGCGCGCCGACCTGGTCGGCGCGGTACTACCAGGATGGTATTGTCGCCGGCCACGGTCCCGGCCACCTCGGGCCAGGCGGCAACATCAATGGCCTCTGCCACCGCGCCGGCGCTGCCGAACGTGGTCTTGACCAGCACGAGGCCGCTGCCCTCCTCCACGTTCACCAGATAGTCCGCGAAGGCGCGGCGCAGCCTGGCCTCGGCTTCACCCGCAGGCGGGCGCGCCGGCGCAGGGGCCTGGTACCGGTAGCCACCGACGCCGGTCGGGACCTTGATCAGGCCGAGGCGCCGAATGTCCCGTGAAACCGTGGCCTGCGTTATCTTGACGCCGGCACGACGCAGCGCCTTCACCAGACCCGACTGGGTTCTGATAGGGTGGCGGGCGACGATCTCGAGCAGGAGGCGATCCCTCTTCCGCATAGATAGGCCCCCTATTCTGGGGCGGCGCTCAACAGGCGGGCGGTGGCTGCCTGTTGAGCAGCCCGAACCTGATTGAGCCAGGCACGCTGCGCCTCCAGCGCGGCGCGAGCGGACTCCATTGCCCCCGCGACCCTTGCGGGCGCCGTGCCACCTGGCACGTCCTTGGAGGCAACTGCGCCCTCGGGGGTAGCAGCGTCCAGCACATCGCCCTGGAACTCCGGGGAGATCCGGCGGTAGTCTTCCAGTGGCAACTCCCACAGCTCGCGGCCTGCGGCCTCGGCCGCGCACACCACCTGACCGGCAAGGCGGTGCGCCTCGCGGAACGGAACCCGGCGCCGCACCAGGTAATCCGCGACCTCAGTCGCCGTGAGGTGCCCGCCCCGCAGGGCCTCCCTCATCCGTTCCGGACGGATCACCATCCCCTCTACAACCAGGGTCATGGCAGCGACAGCCATCCCGGCTGATCGAAAGGCGGTGAGCACAGGCGCCTTGTCCTCCTGGAGGTCACGGCTGTAGCCAAACGCCACACCCTTCTGCACCGCGGCCAGCGTAACCAATGGGCCCAGGACCACACCGGCCTGGGCCCGTACGAGCTCCAAGAGATCGGGGTTCTTCTTCTGGGGCATCAGGCTGCTGCCGGTGGCAAGGGCATCGGGCAGATCAATAAACCCAAACTCCCGGGTGGCCCACAGCACCAGCTCCTCGGCCCAGCGCGACAGGTGAACCAGCAGCCCGGTCACCGCCGCCACTGTCTCGAACACGAAGTCCCGGTCGCCGGTGGCATCAACGCTGTTCTCGCTGATTCCGGAAAACCCCATGAGTTCGGCCTGTCGCCCACGATCCACCGGGTAGCCGGTGCCGGCGATCGCCCCGGACCCCAGGGGCGAGGCATCGAGGCGTCGGTGGGCGTCCCGCAGGCGACCTGCATCCCGGCCCAGCATCCAGAAGTAGGCCAGCAGGTGGTGGGCCAGCACAACGGGCTGGGCGCGCTGGAGGTGCGTGTAGCCCGGAACCAGCACGTCTTCTGCCTCGCGGACGCGCTCCAGGAGTGCCTCCTGAAGCGCAGTCACCGCCTCGACCAGGCAGGTGATCCGATCCTTGAGATCGAGGCGCATGGCGGTTACGACCTGGTCGTTGCGGCTTCGGCCCGTGGGCAGCCAGCCCGCTGCATGGCCAATCCTGGCCGTAAGGGTGGCCTCGATGAACGAGTGCACATCCTCGAACTCGTCCCCGGGAACCAGAGTGCCGGCCTCGGCCTCCTCCAGCATCTGGCGGAGCGCCCGCGCCAGGTCCGCGGCTGCCTGCGGCGTGACCACTCCGGCCTCGGCCAGGGAGGTCAGGTGCGCCAGGCCGGCCATCAGATCCCACACCAGCAGGTGACGGTCCACCGGAAGCGAGGTGAGGAGCGGAGCGATGCGGGGGTCCGGGGGTTCTCTGAACCGCCCTCCCCACATCAGGTAAGGGGTGTCCGGCTCAGTCGGTCTGCTCACGGCGGCCCTGCGCGAGGTGCGGGTTGGCCTGGGCAAAGACCCTGATCGGCAGCCCCCACAGCGTGATGAAGCCCCCGGCCTGGCGTTGATCGTAGACTCTGTCCTCGCCGAATGTCGCCAGTTCGACGTCGTAGAGTGAGTATGGGGACTTACGGCCCACGGGCAAGACGCTGCCCTTGAACAGGCGCAGGCGCACAGTTCCGGTGACGGTCCTCTGGGTCGAGGCGACGAAAGCATCAAAGGCCTGCCGCAGTGGAGAGAACCATTGGCCGTAGTAGATCAGCTCGGCATAACGCTGGGCGATCTGGATCTTGTGGTGGGCGCAGTCGCGCTCAACGGTGATCGCCTCGAGATCGTGGTGGGCGGCCACGAGCACCGTGCCCCCGGGCGTCTCGTAGACGCACCGTACCTTCATGCCCACCAGCCGGTTCTCCACGATGTCCACGCGGCCGATGCCGTGCCTCCCGGCGAGCGCGTTCAGGCGCTCGATGAGGGTCAGGGGGTCGAGCCGCACGCCGTCCAGGCCCACGGGCCTGCCGGTCTCGATCTCAATCTCCACGTATTCGGGCGCGTCGGGCGCGGTGCGGGGATCCGCGGTGTACTGGTAGAGGTCGTGCGGCGGTTCGGCCCAGATGTCCTCCAGTATTCCTCCCTCGCTGCTGCAGTGCCAGAGGTTGCGGTCCACGCTGTAGGGTTTGGCCTGAGTGGTCGTTACCGGCACGCCGTGGGCCGCGGCGTACTCGATCGCTTGGTCGCGCGAACGGATCTGCCACTCCCGCCAGGGCGCTATCACGCGCAGGTGCGGGGCGAGCGCCTGGTAGGCCAGCTCGAAACGAACCTGGTCGTTGCCCTTGCCCGTGCAACCGTGGGCCAGGGCGTCGGCGCCTTCCGCGAGCGCGACCTCGACCTGCGCCTTCGCGATCAGCGGCCGCGCCAGCGCGGTGCCCAGCAGGTACCGTCCCTCGTAAACCGCGCCCGCCTGGACCATGGGGAGGATGTGGTCGGTTACGAAGGCCTGCCGCACATCCACCACGTGCGCGGACGACGCGCCGCTGGCCAGCGCCTTGGCTCGGACAGCATCGAGGTCCTCGCCCTGACCAACGTCGGCGATTACCGCCATGACATCGCAACCGTACGTCTCCCGCAGCCATGGGATGGCAATAGAGGTGTCCAGCCCTCCTGAATACGACAGCGCCACCTTCCTGATCTCCATGGCAACACCCCTTCCCTGGGGCCGAACCTCTAGCCGGGCGCTACTGGACCGGTGCGGCGGTAGCGACAGGCGCCTGGGATGCCTCCAGCACGCGGCCCAGTATCACCAGCGCCTGTTCTATCTCTGGTTGTTGCACCACGAGCGGCGGGGCGAACCGCAGCGCCGTGGGCGCCACCGCGTTGACAAGCAGGCCGGCGCGCCGGCACGCGTCCACCACCGGCGCGGCCTCGCCGTTGAGCTCCAGCGCCAGCAGGAGCCCCCGTCCGCGCACGGCCTTTGCCAGGCCTCCATCCACCAGTACCTGAAGCCCGGCCGCGAGGACCGCACCCATGGCGGCGGCGCCCTCGGCCAGGCGCTCACGCGCGACGACCTCGAGGACCGCCAGGGCAGCGGCGCACGCAAGCGGGTTTCCGCCGAACGTGCTGCCGTGATCACCCGGAGAGAACCCGCACGCGGACTCCCTGGCCAGCATCGCACCGATGGGAAACCCGCCTCCCAGTCCCTTGGCCAGGGTGAGGACATCGGGGACGATGCCGTACTGCTCATAGGCGAAGAGTGTTCCCGTACGGGCTATCCCTGTCTGCACCTCGTCGAGCATAAGCAGCAGCCCACGCTCGTCGCACAGCCGGCGCACGCCGGTCAGGTACTCGGGGGTTGCGGGCTGGATACCGCTCTCGCCCTGGATCGGCTCGAGCAGTACCGCGCACGTGCGCTCGTTGACGGCCGCCCGGGCCGCCTCCAGGTCGTTGAACGGCACGGGCACGAATCCCGGCGGGAGCGGGTTGAAGGCCTCCTGATACTTGGGCTGCATCGTGGCCGCCAGCGTGGCCATGGTGCGGCCGTGGAAAGACTGATGGGCGACGATGATCTCATAGCGGTTCGCGCCGTCGCGCTTTCCCCACCTCCGCGACAGCTTGATCGCCGCCTCGTTTGCCTCGGCCCCGCTGTTGCAGAAGAAGGCCCGGTCGCAGGCCGAGTGCTCCACGAGCCACTGCGCCAGCATCGCCTGCTCGGCAATGTGGTAGAGGTTCGACACGTGCAGCATCCTCGCGGCCTGGGCCTGAATCGCCGCTACCAGGGCCGGATGACCATGACCCAACGCGCTGACCGCGATCCCGCCAATGAAGTCCAGGTAGCGCCTGCCCTCGAGGTCCACCAGCCAGACGCCCTCACCGTGGGAGAAGGCCACCGGGGCGCGTCGGTAGGTCGTCATGAGGTACTGCTGCGTCAAGGCGATCGCCTGCTCCGTGGTCATGCCTCACCCTGCCTGCGTCGTGATCATCGTGCCGATTCCATCTTCGGTGAACAGCTCTATCAAGAGAGCGTGGGGTGCGCTGGTCCCGATGATGTGGGCGCTGGGCACCCCGTGGTCCAGCGCGTCCAGACAGGCCTCCACCTTTGGGATCATGCCGCGCGAGACAGTGCCGTCGGCCATCAACTGCCGGACCTCGCCCGCGGTCAGCGTGGAGAGCATCTCCGGCTCGCCAGGACCGGTGCGCATTACGCCGGGCACATCGGTCAGGATGACCAGCTTGCTCGCGCCCAGCGCCGCTGCCAGCGCACCGGCCGCGTGGTCCGCGTTTAAGTTGAGGCTCTCCCCACCCTCGCCGACCCCTACCGAGGCAACCACCGGGATGTGCCCGGCGTCGCTGATGGTATGAATGATCGCGCCTTGAACCCCGACCACCTCACCAACGAGGCCGAGACCCTCCGGCGCCTGGAGCCGGCGCGCCTGCAGCAATCCGGCATCCTTTCCGGACAGCCCGACAGCGCTGCCGCCGGCGCTGGAGATCATCGTTACCAATGCCTTGTTGGCGCGTCCGGCCAGGACCATCTCGACGACCTCCATGGTCTCGGCGTCGGTGACACGCAGCCCCTGGACGAACCGCGTTTCCTTTCCCAGGCGGTCGAGCAAGCGCGTGATCTCAGGCCCGCCGCCGTGCACGAGCACCGGGTTGACGCCGGCGCCCTTGAGGAGCACCAGGTCCTCGATGACCGTGCCGGCTTCGCCGGCGTTCAGCACGCTGCCCCCGTACTTCACGACCACGGTCTTGCCGCGCCAGGCAGCGGCGTAGCGCAGCCCTGACGCGAGCATCTTCCCCTCTGCGGCCGGGTCGGCAACTGGCATTGGCTACTATTCCTCCTTGTGGTTCACGATAGGTAACCGCTGTTGATCTTCACGTAGGTCTCCGACAGATCGCAGGTCCAGCCCGTGAAGGTGCCCTGTCCCAGACCCAGGTCAATCGTCACGCGGACCTCGGGCGCCTTCACCACAACCCCGGCCGATGGATAGGCCTCCGGAATCCCAACGCCCCCGCGCACCACCCAGACATCGCCCATGGCTATGGCCAGACGGTCGGGCGCGACCTCTGCGCCGCTGCGGCCCAGCGCCGCGGAGATCCGACCCCAATTGAGCTCCGCGCCGTGGAACGCGGTCTTGACCAGAGGCGACGTCATCACGGCACCGGCAGCCAGGCGGGCGTCGGCGTCTGAAGTCGCGCCCCGCACGACCACCTCCACCACCCTTGTCGTCCCCTCGCCGTCTTTGACGATCAGCCTGGCGAGCCGGCCGGCCACCTCGGTGAGCCCATCCAGGAACGCCTCGTGGCGCGGGCCGCCCTCATCCACCCGAGCCACGCCCGAGGCACCGTTGGCAAGCAGGAAGACGCTGTCGCTCGTGCTGGTATCGCCGTCCACGCTGATGCAGTTGAAGGAGCGGCCCACGGCGTTCCGTAGAGCGGCCCGCAATGCGGGCGCCTCGACCGGGGCGTCGGTGGTCAAGATGGCGATCATCGTCGCCATGTTGGGATGGATCATCCCCGCGCCCTTTGCGATGCCGCCGATCATCACCACGCCGTCGCCCAGATCAACCTGAACGGCCGCGGTCTTGGGGAACGCGTCGGTGGTCATGATCGCACGGGCCGCCGCCATGCCGTCGGAGCCCAACGCTGCCACCAGTGCCGGTATGCCGGCTGTGATGCGCTCGACCGGTAGCGGGCGGCCGATGACCCCGGTGCTGGCAACCACCACAAGGTCCTCGGGTATACTCAGGGCTGCGGCCGCGGCAGCGGCCATGGCCCGCGCGTCAACCGCGCCCCGCTCGCCGGTGCAGGCGTTGGAGTTGCCGCTGTTCACGAGCACCCCCTGCGCGCGGCCTGACGCGAGTCTCGACTCGCTGAGGATAACCGGCGCCGACCGCATCCTGTTCGTGGTGAACGTCCCGGCCGCGGTCGCGGGGAGGTCCGAGACCACCAGCGCCAGGTCGGGCTGGCTGGGCTTCAGCCCGCAGTGGATCCCTGACGCCCGATACCCACGAGGGCTCGTCACGGTTCCATCAATCGGGGTCACTGCCTTGTCTGCCTTCATGATCCTTGTGCTCCTGTCCCCGGCCGCGCTGGAGCCGGTCCTGTGTTTCCGCTGAAAGGATCAGGGAAAGAGCGGCGGCTCCTGCAGCCCGGCGTGCTCTGGGAACCCACACATCAGGTTCATGTTCTGGATCGCCTGGCCGGCCGCGCCCTTGACCAGATTGTCGAGCGCGGCCATCGCGATGACCGCGCCGGCGTGTGAGTCCACGCGCACCGCAACATCGCAGAAGTTCGACCCGTAGGTGGCCTTGGTCTCCGGGAGCCCACCCTGCAGCACCCGCACGAACGGCTCGGAAGCATAGGCGTCGGCGAGGATCTGCTCGGCCTCGGCAGTGGTAATGGCGCGGGAGGGACGCATGTACACCGTGGCAAGGATTCCCCTGGTCATGGGGATCAGGTGCGGGGTGAAGACCACCGCCACGGGAACGCCTGCGACCCCCGACAGCTCCTGCTCGATCTCCGGGGTGTGCCTGTGCCCCACGACGTTGTAGGGCTTGACGTTCTCGTTGACCTC
The DNA here is from genome assembly GCA_016869025.1 of Armatimonadota bacterium. Taxonomy (NCBI): domain Bacteria; kingdom Bacillati; phylum Armatimonadota; species Armatimonadota bacterium. The sequence continues at coordinate 234,682 of VGFA01000003.1, forward strand.
GCAGAAGTGCGTGCCCAAGGACGCACCGCGACCGGCCCCAGAGACCCCGGACTTCGCGTCCACGACGATCCCCTCGGAGAGCACCACGCCGGCCCTCAGGAAAGGCGCTATCGCGATCAGCGCCGCGGTCGGGTAGCAGCCGGGGTTGCCGACGATGCGCGAAGCACGGATGCGGGCCCGGTGCAACTCGGGCTGGCCGTAGACCGCACCCTCGAGCAACTCCGGGCACGCGTGGGCGGCCTTGTACCACTTGGCATACGTCGCCGGGTCGTGGAACCTGAAATCCGCGCCGAGGTCAACCACCTTCACCCGCGGGCCCAGCTTGGGAACCATCGTCATGGCGATCCCGTTGGGCAGCGCGATGAAGGCGACATCGGAATCGGCGCCGATCGCATCGAGGTCCGCGTCCTCCGTGGTGTGCGCCACGAAGCCGCGCAGGTTGGGAAAGACATCGCCGTAGGCCTCCAGCTTGCGGCTCTCCGCCGTCAAGTGGACGAGCGTAACGTCGGGGTGGCCGACCAGGAAGCGGACCAGCTCTCCGCCCCCGTATCCGGATGCGCCGATGATGCTGACTCGTGTCTTCATGACGTCTTTATACATCCTGGTGCATGAAAGTGCAAGCCCTCAATCCCGGGTCTCCTCGGAGGGTACAGACATGGGGCGTAGCAGGCGCTCGTATAGGAGCATGGCGGTCGCGACCAGTCCGGCGGTCTCCGTTCGCAGGACCAGCGCGCCCAGCGAAACCGCCTGCCCTCCGGCTGCGCGGGCAGCGGCAACGTCCCCGTCCGTAAGTCCGCCCTCGGGCCCGATCAGAATCGCGGCCGTGTGGAACAGGCGTTCCGCCACTACCTCGCCGATCGGGCGGGCCTCGCTCTCCCATGGCACGACGAACAGGTCCACCGGACCCACGGCCGCCAGCGCTTCGACCAGCGGCGCGGGCGTGTGGATCTCCGGGGTATCGCCCCTCCCGCACTGCCTGGCCGCTTCCTGCGCCACCCTGCGCCAGCGGTCCACGCGCGCCGCACCCGGTTCGATAACCGTACGCTCGGTCAGGGCCGGATGTATGGCAGAGAGCCCTATCTCGGTGCCCATCCGCACGACCAGGTCCATCCTGGGGCTGCGCGGTATGCCCTGAATCAGCGCGATCTCCACCGGACGTCGCGACACGGACGGCGGTCCCATGCGCCGTGCGGTCACGCCGGAGGGGCCGACCTCGATGAGTTCCACATCGGCCTCGCGGCGGCCGTCGAAAACGACCATCCTGGTGCCGGGCCGCAGCCGCAGCACCCTCGCGATGTGGTGTCCTTCGCGCGGCGCGAAGGAAAGGAACTCTTGATCGAGTAATTGCGGCGCGGCGTAGAAGCGGCGGCGCGTCAAGGTCATCCTGCCGCGGCGTGCACGGTGCGCCAGCCGCGCCGCGCCTCTACTACCACGACGCGCAGCCCACTCTCCCGGACTAGACGCGCAACCTCGGTGACGCGCGCAGGGCCGAAACCGCTCCCCACGAACCGGCCCCCTGGAGCCAGGCACCGCCCAACGTGCGGGAGGATACCGGCAAGGATCTCCGGCGTGAGGTTCGCCACGATCAGGTCCGCGCGCAGGCGCACGCGGTCCAGGCCTGACGCGTGCCGAACCGTAACCCTGCGCTCGACGCCGTTGGCACGCACGTTGGCCCGGGCAACCGATACAGCGGTCTCGTCATCGTCCATCGCAAGGATCCGCCGCGCGCCGAGGCGCGCCGCTGCTATGGCCAGGATTCCAGAACCCGTGCCGAGGTCGAGCACCGTCTCGCCGCCCCGCACGTGGCGCTCCACAGCCCCCAGGCAGAGCTGGGTCGAGGGGTGCTCGCCGCTGCCGAAGGCCTGTCCGGCGTCGAGTCTGATCAGCACCTGTCCTGGGCGTATCCTGGGCCTCATCCAGGCGGGAAGCACCGTGAGGCGGCCAACCTGAAAGGGCTTCGCGTGCGCGCGCCAGACACCGACCCAGTCCGTGTCTCCCACTACGCGCACGCCCACGGTACCGGAGGCAGCCCCACGCGCGAGTGCTCGCCTGAGGCGAGAGAGGGTGCTGCGACCGACCCTGGTAGATGGCAGGTAGGCACGCAACACCCGACGGCCTCGGCTTGAGCTTGCGCTCTCTGAGAACCCGGCCGGGCAGTGGCGCAGCAGGCAGTCACCTGCCAGCTCTGAATCCTGGGACGGCACGTCCACGGAGACCTCGATCCATCGCATGGCGGTGGCCTGCAGGTCCGGCCTACTTGAGCAGGTCCTTCATCTTCTTGAGGATCGGCTTCCGCCTGCCCGGCCGCTTCTCGTCTCCCCGGCTCCGCTCGCCCCCGAGGCGCGCGAGCTCCTCGAGCAATGCCCGCTGCTCGCGCGTCAGCCGAGTCGGGATGGCAACCCGAGCCGTCAGGTGCAGGCCACCGCGGCCGCCACGCAGGTCGGGCAGCCCTCTGCCCCGTACCGAGATCGTCTCTCCCGGCTGCGTGCCGGCCGGCACGGTTACCGGAACCGTGCCGTCAATGCCCGGGAACTCCACCTCGTCGCCCAGCGCGGCCTGCGTCATGGTGAGTTCGATGTCCCGGTAGAGGTCCCGCCCGCGACGTGCAAAGACCGGGTGCGGCGCAACGTGAACGACCACGAAGAGATCGCCGCGGCCTCCGCCTCGTGTACCGGCTTCGCCCTCGCCGGCCAGGCGCAGGTGCATGCCATCCTCCACCCCGGCAGGGATCGTAACCGTGATCTCTCTCCTGGCCTCGGATTGGCCGGCGCCGCGACAGCTCGTACACGGATGGGCTATGTAGGTGCCCGTCCCTCTACACTGGCCGCATGTCATGACCTGCGTCAGATGCCCGAAGACCGTGCGCTGCGCATGGCGGACCTCTCCCGTCCCTTGACATGCCGGACAGCGCTCCGGGCTCGATCCCTGCTCAGATCCGGTGCCGAAGCAGGCAGCGCAGGTCTCGAGCCGATCCACGGTGATGCGTCGCTCCACGCCCGAAGCGACCTCCTCAAGGGCCACCTCCAGGTCGTAGCGCAGGTCGGAACCCCGCTGGGGCCCTTCCCTCTCGGCCCTGGCCGGCCTGGCCCGGCCTCCGAAGAACATCTCAAAGAGATCCTCGAACGGGCCGGCTGCGCCGCCGAAGGGACCGGTCTCCGCACCGACCTGACCAAACCGATCGTACTGGCTGCGCTTGACCGGGTCGCTCAGCACCGCGTAGGCCTCGTTGACGTCCTTGAAGCGCTCCGTGGCGTGGGGGTCGTCGCGCCGGACATCGGGGTGGGTCTCGCGCGCGAGCCGGCGGTAGACTTGCTTGATCTCCTCCTGGCTGGCCCGGCGGTCAACGCCGAGTATCTCGTAGAGGTCTCTGGAGTTCATGTGCGCGATTGTGTCGGCAGGATCGAGGCCGGAGCCCTAGGCCGACGACCTCATTGCCTCGCTGAGACTCTCGGCAACGTATCGCACCGCGGTGACCGCGCTGCGGTAGCGCATCCGCGTAGGCCCGAGGATGCCGACGGTTCCGCCGCGCCTGTCGCCCGCTCGGTAGGCCGCCATGACCAGGCTGCAGGCGCGCAGCTCCTCGTGCGGGTTCTCCCCGCCGATAAGGATCCAAACCCCTTCCTCGGGCACCGCGGCAAGCACGGCCTCCAGCACCGATTCGTCCTCGAGGGCCTCGAACAACCTGGTAGCCCGATCAGGGATCTTGAACTCCGGCTCAGCCAGGAGGTGGCGGGCTCCCGCGACCCGGATTCGCGGCCGCACCCCGCGCGCCAGGTCACGCCACAGCCAGGCCTTGACCTCCTCCAACCAGCGGTAGTGATGGGAGGCCTCGCCGAGAACCTGCTCCAGGCGCTGGTGGGTCAGTTCCCCCACCCTGGAACCCTGCAGCCGGTGGGTGATTGCCCGCGACAGGTGCTCGAGATCATCGGGCACAACTCCCTCCGGGAGCTCGATTGAACGTCCCTGAAGCGCTCCGGCTTCCGTGGCTATCACCGCGAGCGCGCGCCGCTCGGCCAGCGGCACAAGGTGCAAAGAGGCGAACATCTGCTCCTGCAGGCCCGGGGCTGCCACAACCGAAGCGTACCCTGTCATGCCTGCTAGCACGCGCGCGGCCTCGCTGGCAACGTCACCGGGCTCCTCGACCGGATCACCCAGCCGGCGGCGGATCTTCTGGCGCGCCGAGCTGCTGAGGGAGTCGGCCTTGGGCAACATGTCCACGTAGACGCGGTACCCCCGGTCAGTGGGGATCCGGCCGGCAGAGGTGTGCGGATGGGTGAGGAGTCCCAGTTCTTCCATGCTGGCCAGGGCGCTGCGGATTGTGGCAGGGCTCACCTGCAGCCGCCCCCGCAGGGCGGCGTGCTCCGACCCCACCGGCTCGGCGGTGCGGACGTGCTCCTCCACGACCGTGCGGAGCAGGATGCGCCTGCGGGCATCAAGCTTCAGCATCCATCCACCTGCGGCTGGCACTCGTCCACCCAGAGTGCCAGCGACCTGATTCAGCGTAGCACCGCTGATTTTGGGGTGTCAAGGAACGGTGCGAACCGACCTGCGCCGCAGGAGGCCCCGCACCAGCGCGAGTTCCTCCACGCGCAGCAGGGCGCATGCCGCCAGGTACACGAGGGCCGCCACGCCCACGCCGAAGGCCAGAAACAGCAGGTCCGCGCGTTCCACAAAGCGCCCATCCAGAAGCCCGCGCTGCGCGACCATCCATCCTGCCCACACCGCAGATGCGGCAGAGACCAGGATGCGGCCGGCCGTACCCATAATCCGCCGGCCGTCCAGAGGGCCCAGTGAGCGCGCCAGCATCCACAGCAGCAACCCCACGTTCACGAACGCCACCACTGCCGAAGCCAGAGCGATCCCTGCCACACCCATCACCCGCATGAGGGCAAACGCAAGAGCGGCGTTCAAGAAGACCATCGCGGCACCGATGGCCACCGGTGTGCGCATGTTCTTAAGGGAGTAGAACGTCCGGGTCACGACGTAGTAGGCCGCCACCGGCACCAGGCCGGTGGCGTAGGCCGCAAGGCACGCGGCCACCGCCCCGGTTGCCGGGGGTCCGAACTCGCCCCGCTCGAAGACCAGTTGGACCAGGGGGCGTGCGAAGACGGCGAGCCCCAGCGACACGGGCACCGTGAGAAACAGGAGTGTGCGCAGCCCCAGTGTTGCGGTCTGGCGCAGTCCCACGCGGTCGCCCTCGGAGGCAAGCCGGCTCATTCCTGGAAAGAGCACCGTCGCCACGGATATGGCCAGAATACCCACCGGCGCCTGGACCATCTCGTAGGCATAGTCCAGCGCGGCAACCGCGTTCACGCCGGTTGCGACCGGGAGGAGCGACGCGAAGAACCGCCCTACGTAGGCGTTGATCTCCACGATGGCCAGGCCGAGCATAGCTGGCAGCGCCAGCCGCATCGCAGTACGGATGGCCGGATGGGACAAGTCGAACTGCGGGCGGTAGCGGAACCCGGCGGCGTGCATCGCGGGCACCTGAACGAGGAACTGGACGGCGGTCCCGGCCACCCAGGCCACGGCCAGCCCGGTGATCCCCATCCTCGGCCCCAGCATGAGCGTCCCGGCAATGATGGCTACGTTGAAGGCCAGCGGAGCCACTGCCGGGGCGGTGAACCGGCGAAGTGCCTGCAGGTACGCGGTGGCGAAAACCGCGAGGGCCAGGAAGAACATGGCCAGGAAGTTGACCCTGGTCAGGGCGACCGTGCGGACGAACTGCACCGGGTCCCCTGCAAAGCCCGGCGCTGCCAGACGGACCAGCGCGGGTGCGGCAATCTGTCCGACCACCACCATCCCCACGCCGAACGCCAGGACAAGCGTGAACAGCCGCGCTGTCACCTGACGCATCTCCGACTCGTCGTCGCGTGCGAGCGTGTCGGAGATGGTTGGGATGAGGACGATGCTGAGGGTACCGCCTATTAGCAGGCGCTGGACGAAGAACGGGACATAGTATCCGATGACGAACGCCGCCCTGGCGTCGGAGGCACCGAACATCGCGGCCACGACTATCTCCCGGACCAGACCCAGGACGCGGCTGCCCACGGTGGCGCCGGCCAGGAGCGTGGCGGCATGCGCAAGACGCTGCCGCGGATGGACGCTCAAGGCCCGTGCTCCCCGGAGTGCTCCTCGGAGCGCACCCCGGCGGCAACTTGTGGCGCTGGGGCGGTCATGCTAGAATCGCGCAGGACCGCCGCTCCCCATGGGCGGCGGATGGAGGGATCGGCGTGGCAAAACGAATCAAGTCCGGACTCAAGCACTTTCGGAAGTCGGCCAGGCGAGCCCAGGCCAATCTTTCCGTGAAGTCGAAGGTCAAGTCGCTGGTGCGGACGGCAACCACCCCGGAGGAGATCGGCGTGGCTCAGGCCGCCCTGGACAAGGCCGCGGCGCGCAAGGTGATTCACCCCAACACCGCTGCCCGCAGGAAGTCACGCATCATGCGCCGCGCCTCAGGCAGAGCCGGCTAGGCACGAGAGGCAGTCCGCTGCTGCGCGGCCGGAGCCCTGCGGCCGGCGAGGCGGACGATCAGCGTTTCCAGGACGAGCCGAGGAGCGCTGCCCGACTTGATAGCACGGTCTGCGGCCTCCAGCGCATCGAAGATCCCCGCGAACTGGTCTGCCCGATAGCCGCGCGCCTGCTCCGCGATCTTGCGCGCGACGAACGGGTGTACCCCGAGGTGCTCGGCCAGCCGTTCGGACGAACGGCCCTTGGCCGCGGCGGCGTGCGCGCGGGCGATCAGGCGGAACTGCCGGACAATCATGAAGAGCACCTGCAACGGCTCGTGCGTTGCGAGGTTGTCGTGGAGAGCCCCCAGCGCCCCGCCGGCATTTCCTCCCCCAACCGCGTCCACCAGCGTGAAGATCGTGGCCTCGCCCAGCCGGCTGGCGATTGCCTCAACATCCGCCGTGGTCACCTGCGGGCGCTCACCGACGTAGGCGGCCAGCTTGGCCACCTCGTGGTAGAGGTCGCGCAGGCTGCCTCCTGATGTCGCCACCAACCCCTCCGCCACCCCGCGTCCCGGGATCTTGCCCGCGGCCACGAACAGGGCCGCCACCCACGCCGGCCGGTCGCGCGGGGGGATCGGGCGGCACTCAATGATGGTTCCCACCCGCTTGAACGTCAGGAACAGCCGCCTGCGCCGGTCCATCTCCCGCGCAATGAAGATGCCTGTGGTGGGGCTGTCTCCCCGCTCGAGGTAGGTAACGAGCGCCTCTTGATCGGCCTCCCGCATTGCCTCGAGCCGCCGGATGACCACCACGCGGCGCGGACCGAAGAACGGCGCCGTGTCCAGCCGGATCAGCAGCTCACCCACGGGCGCGCCGCCGTCGAGCACGTCCAGGTTGAGCTGCCGGTCATCGGGTGGGAGCGTCTCGTCGAGCAGCCGGGCAAGCGTCTGCTCGGCCAGATACTCCTCGTCGCCGATGATCAGCGTCGGTCCGTCAACGCCCGAGCGCACGTGTCCGGCTCCTCATGGTTGTCGCCTGCCATCGGGTTCCATCGCTCCTCAGCGTCACCGCGCCATCCCGATCGGTGCGGTAGATCACGGCGCCCGCGCTCTCCAGCGCCGCCAGCGTGCCCGGATGCGGGTGGCCGAACGAGTTGTCAGCGCCCACCGAGATCACGGCGATACCTGGCCGTACCATCGTCAGGAACGCCGGTGTCGTCGAGGTACGGCTGCCGTGATGCGCCACCTTCAGCACCTGGCTTTGCAGGGTGGTCCCTCGATCCAGAAGGTGCTGCTCTACCGGCGCCTCGATGTCGCCGGTCAGCAGCGCCGCCGTCACCCCGTAGGTCAGCCGGGCGACCATCGCGCCCGCGTGCGCTGGTTCGCCCTCGATCCGAGGGGATGGATCAGGCGGGTGCAGGACCGTCAACCCGACCCCTGCTCCCAGGTCGAGGCCCACGCCTTCCCGTACGGCGCGGCGGGGAACCCGCCGCGCCTCGGCAACGTTGAGGAGGCGGGCGTACAAAGGGGCAGGTTGCGCTACACCGGAATCCAGCACGAGTCCGACCGGGAAGTTCTCCAAGACCGCCAGCAGTCCTCCCACATGGTCGTCATGGGGATGAGAAAGGATCACCGCGTCGAGCCGGCGCACGCCAGCACGGCGAAGGGCCGGCACCACGCGCATTAGGCCCACGTCCCAGCCGATGCGGTCGCCGCCTGCACTACCGCCTCCATCTATGAGCAAGGCCCGGCCCGATGGGCTCTGAACAAGGATGGCATCGCCCTGCCCCACGTCCATAACCGTGACCACGAGCGCGGACGGCGGCCGAAGTGCCGCAGCGTACCAGAGCGCAAGCGCACAAACCCACACCGCAACGCCGGCCAGCAGTTGCGAGCGGCGCATATGCCAGCATCCCGAGAGCACTGCCACGCAGGTGCCCATGAGCAGGAACAGGGCCGCTGCCGCAACAGGGGATACCGGAGGCGTTGGCACCGCCGCCCACCCGAGCGAGCCGAAGCGCGACCCGATCCACAGCACCGCCTCCAGCGGCAGGCGCAGCAAGCTCAACAGGAGATCCCCGGATGCGGGTGCGACGACGACCAGCGGGATTAGCGCGAGGCCCGCCGGGACCAGTGCCGCGATCACCGGCAGCGCCAGGGCATTGGCAAGGACGCCTGCCCCCAGGAGCACCTGGAAATGGGCGGCGAGCAGGGGCGCGACCGCGAGCTGCGCACCCAGCGTGGCAGCCAGCGCCGGCGCCAGAAAGGGCCCCAGGCAGACGAGCCGCAGGCGCAGCACAGGTGCAACATACAGCAGGCCCCAGGTGGCCGCGAACGAGAGCTGGAACCCTATGTCGAAGAGAACCTGGGGCTGACTCACCAGTAGCACGAGCGCGGCCGCGGCAAGGGTGGCGGCACGGTCGCGACCCCGCCCCAGCACCGCCGCGGTCAGGCCCACGACCGTCATTATCGTCGCGCGCCCTACCGAGGGCGCCCAGCCGACGAACACCGCGAAGAGGCCCACACCCAGGACACCGGCGACCGTGGAAGGAAGCGGAGGCAGCCTGCCCAGGCGGGCAGTCCACGCGCATGCGCCCGCGACCATCGCCACCTGCGCGCCCGAGACCACCATGAGGTGGACCAAGCCTGCGCGCGAGAACTGCCTGTACAGGTCAGGCGGCACGTGGGTTTCGATCCCCAGGAGCAGACTGAGCAACAATCCGTCGTGGGGTGAAGGGAGCGCCCGCAGGACACCCGCAACAACGCTCTGGCGCATGGAGGCCACGGCTCCGCGCACGGACCGCGCGCCCGGACGCAGCACCGTGATCCCGCCCCCCGGTGTAACGCGGATGACCCCCAGCAGCCCCCTGCGGCGCAGCGCGTCCTGTTCGGAGCGCTCACCCGGGTTTCCCGCGGGCCGTCCCAGGCGGAAGCGGCCGCGCACGAGGACCTCAGCCCCAACGCCAACATCAGGGGCCTGACCGCGGCCGGTCAGGCGGACCAATCCATAGGCCGGGGATAACGGGGGTGCGCGCGGGGACTGCCGGACCTCCAGCGAGTGGAGACGAGCCACCCCGCGCCAGCCCAAAGCTCCGGCCTCAGGCGGACCAACGATGATGCCGCGTGCCTCCACCTGCTGCCCATCTGCGGCTGCCGGCCATGACGGCGTCAGGTCGGTGTGCAGCACCGCCTGCGCGAACCCCAGCCCGGCGAAGCAGGCCAGAGCCGCCAGCGAACCGATCCCTGCCGCGCGCGCCAGGAGCGCTGCGATCCACAGGGCCGCGACCGCGGCGGCCAGCCCGCAGGCAGGCCCAGGAGACAGGGGCCAGCGGTCCGCGGCCATGATGCCCGATGCAAATGCGGTTGCCGCCCAGACGATTGGCGGCAGTACCCTGAATAAACGCACCGGCACGGACCTCCCAGAACGGAGATCGGCGTGCGCCGGTGCGAATTGCGGTGGGGACTAGCTCTTGGCGGCCACCTCGGCCACTACCCGCTCCAGGAACTCGGCCACGGGAATCGGGCCCAGGTCCCCTTCCGAGCGGCTGCGCACGGCCACGGCCCCGGATGCGGCCTCCTTGTCACCCACGACGAGCATGTACGGGATCTGGTCCACCTGGGCCTGCCGGATCTTGTAGCTGATGCGCTGGTTCGTCCCGTCCACGACCGCGCGCACCCCGGCGGCTTCCATCTGCGCGAGCACCGCTCCGGCGTAGGCCGCGTGCCGGTCCGCGATCGGCAGGATCCGGGCTTGCTCCGGAGACAGCCACAGGGGGAACCGGCCTTCGTACGTCTCGATCAAGAACGCGACCCACCGCTCCATCGTGCTGGTGACCGCACGGTGGATCATCACCGGCCGGTGGGCCCGACCGTCTTCGCCGATGTACTCCAGCGTGAACCGCTCGGGCAGCAGGAAGTCGAGCTGAACCGTGGAGAGTGTCTCGTCCTTGCCGGATGCGGTCGGAACCTGCACGTCAATCTTGGGCCCGTAGAACGCGGCCTCGCCCCTGGCCTCCTTGAACGCGATGCCCATCTCGGTGAGCGCCTCGCGCAGCATGCTCTCGGCCTGGTCCCAGAGCGCGTCGTTCTGCATGAACTTCTCGTGGTCCGCGGGATCGCGGAGTGAGAGCTGGTACCAGCCATTGGTGATCTGGAAGTCCGCGTACACCCTCTGAATCAGCCGGACCACCCTTACGATCTCGTCCTTGATCTGGTCCACGCGGCAGAAAATGTGGGCGTCGTTCATCGTCATGCCCCGGACACGATGGAGGCCGGTCAGAACCCCGGACCGCTCGTACCTGAAAACCTTGCCGAGCTCGGCGATTCGTACGGGCAGGTCCCGGTAGGAGCGCTGGTCGTGCATGTAGGCCATGATGTGGTGGGGACAGTTCATGGGCCGGAGAACCAGCTCTTCGTTCTCGAGCTTCATCGCGGGATACATGTTGTCCCGGTAGTGGTCCCAGTGGCCGGACATCTTGTAGAGCGTAGAGCTCGCGATCTCCTGGCTGTAGACGTGGTCATAGCCGGACGCGAGCTCCAGGTCCACGATGTAGCGCTCAATGATGCGCCGGATCGTCGCGCCCTTGGGCAGCCACAGCGGCAGTCCCTGCCCGACCTCCGGGGTAAGGTGGAACAGGCGCAACTCCCTGCCGATGCGCCTGTGATCCCGCCTCCGGGCCTCCTCCAGACGGCGCAGATGGGCGTCCAGCTGATCCTGCGTGGGATAAGAAACGCCGTAGATGCGCTGCAGCATCGGGCGGCGCTCGTCGCCACGCCAGTAGGCGCCGGATGTGGAGAGCAGCTTAATCGCACGAACGGCGCCCGTGCGGAGCACGTGGGGGCCGCGGCACATGTCGGCAAATCCGTCCTGTCGGTAGAAGCTCACGCTCCCGTCCGGGATCTCCTCGAGCAGCTCCTGCTTGTAGATCTCACCCTCCTCCTTGTACCGCCTGTACGCCTCCTCGCGGGGAATCTCCACGCGCTCGACATGCTGGTCCGCCGCGGCGAGATCCTTCATGCGCGCCTCGATGCGTTCCAGGTCCTCGGGGCTGAACGGACGGCCGATGTCGAAGTCGTAGTAGAACCCGTCTTCTATCGGCGGCCCGATGGCCAGCCGGGCCTCGGGAAAGAGCTGTTTGACCGCCTGCGCCATCAGGTGCGATGTCGAGTGCCAGTAGACCTCGCGGCCCGCGGGTTCGTCAAACGTGACAAACTCGACGCGCGCATCGGACTCCAGCGGCCACCGGAGATCGCGCAGTTGTCCGTCAACCAGCGCCGCTAGCACGCCATCCAGGCCGAGCCGATCGGCGAGTGCTCCGGCGCTCGTTCCAACCAAGACCTCGTGGTCCTGGCCGCCTGGCAGCGTAACGTGAATCAACCCCATGACAGTTCCCCCTCGTCTAGCGGTAGTGGCGTGTGCTCTTGCGCCACACCTCGGCAACGACCCCGCCGCCTACCAGAAATACCTTGACAACCGGCATGAACATCTCGTCGGGCGGGATCCCCGCCTCCACCCTCACCTTCTGAAACCCGGCGGCCAGGTCGAGCGCCCACTGGTCGCGCGCAGCCTCGGGCTGTGCCACCCAGGCGTCCGGCACTACGGCCCGCAGGATGGAGGGCGTGTCGAGTGCCAGCTCGCGCAGCACCGGATCTGCCTTCCTTCGCTCGGCAATGAACCGGTCCACCGCGGCCCGGTACTCGACGCTGCCCTCGATCTGCTGGACGCGGGCGATGCCTGCGCCGCCGCCAGGAGCCGGACCGGGTGTGGCACCAGGTGCCCCGGTCTGTTGGCCTGACCTGCAGCCCGCGGCTGCGGTTGCGACTGCCACGACTAGAAGAGCGCCCACTGCCAGGTGCTGTAGCCTAAGCCGTGCGGTTCGACCTGTGCCAGTCACGTCGTTGCCCCCTTCCGGTGTGGAGCGTGCGCATGCCTGAAACACGCGAACCCGCCCCCAGAGGGGCGGGCTGCCGCGGTTCCACCCTCACAACCGCCGGCCGGTCCCGATTCCACGATCGGGAGACCGACGCGGACGCTCGCAACGCGATATCGGGCGCTCCCGGTGGCTTAGGCGGCGATCGCCGTCGCGATCGCCCTTCGCCCGCTGCTCAGAGGGGGTCTTCCGCCGGTCCGTCCGGCAGGGCTCGCAGCCCGGGCCCTGCCTCTCTCCATCCGCCGTGCCTCCGGCGGCTCGAACGGGGTTCCGGCGTACTCGTCCTCTTCGTCGCCGATCTTCAGCGTCATATTAGACACCGCGCCCTGCGCTGTCAATTCGCCGGGCCCGTGCGAGCCGAAGAACCGGGTCTACTTGCGCACTATCTCGAGTGCGAAGTTGAACACGGAGTTCGCATAGCTCGTGACATGCCCGTTCACAAAAGGCATCTCGAACTCGCCGGGGGCTCCTGAAGGGCCGTAGCACTTCTTCCCGTGCATGGGGTCGTGCTGCGGCAAGTCGCTGCGGAAGACGCAGTTCCACCTGGGATTGTTCACGAACCCAAGGACTCTTCCCTTGCCGCGGGGAATCACCTTCCCGCTGATCTCTACGGACACGTCTCCCGACGCCTGAGACGCTCCGCATTTGAAGTTGACCGGTATGGAGGTCATGCCTATCCTGGCCCCACGCTTACCGTGAAGAGCCGGGGGGAATGGCATCAGTTCACCGTCCCTCGCAACGAGGAATCCGATCATCCCCCTGCCCCACTGAGGCTTTGGACGGCACGGGATGTGCAGATACGCGGTCAGTATCGCGCCGCCGGCCCTCAGGTTCTTCCTGAGGACCTCCTTGTGTTCGTCCCACGTGACCTCGTCCCCGCCGTACATGTCAGTGAACTTGATCTCGCCCCCAGCAGGCTTCCGCTGGCCTGCTGAGATATGACTCGGAACCAGAAACGAGGAAACAACCAGCAGCGCAACAACGACTCTGCCTCTCATGTTGCCCCCTCCTTCGTCTCCCTTCACCGGGCCGGTTCGCACACTTGCCTACCCTCTCCTGCCGGGCGCCTGGCCACGCAGGAGTCCGAGTGCGGGTACCGAACAGCCCGGCATGCGCACCACTGCCCTCGCCCTGGCCTCCGCCATCCTCATCGCAGCGGCCGTCCCTGCCCACGCAACAGAGGACCACGCAACGATCGCCAGGAACCTGGCCGAGAACGTCCTGGGCAAGGGAATGGTACGCACCAGCAGGATGGCAAACGGCGAGCGGGCAGTAGTGATGGTTTGGGAATCGGCCACCTACAAGCCCGCGAACTCGCTCGCCAGGACGCGGGACATGCTCCGGGTCGAAGTGCATCTGGTGACCGAAGGGATCTTCCGGGTGCTGACCTCGGTGCAGGACGTGCAGTTCGAGATCGTGCTGGGCAAGAGGTCGCTGGCCACAGGGGCCGCCCGACGCGTCCAGCCCATGACCATCACCTACGCCCGCGATCTGGGCGGGTAGCTCAGGCGTCCGTCGCCGATGCGTTGCCGCCGGGCCTGAACGGCAA